>JBGSOH010000626.1:0-9818 GCA_041739205.1 Saprospiraceae bacterium | reverse complement strand
AGTAATGCCTAATGACAGAAAAAGCCACATACTAGCGCTGAGAAAAATTCGTTTATATTTTATTCTTTTATCCATTAACGGGTCAAAAGTAGGAATTATCTATCGAATAGACAATTTTGAATTTAACTTCTTATCTTTGTTCTGTATAAAAAAATGTGATGCCAAACAATTTAATACGTAGATTAATAATTCTCGGTGGACTTTCTATCATAGGCATCTTGTTTATTCAGTCCTATTGGCTGATTAAAACTTGGGATATAAAAGATAAAGAATTTGATCAATCGGTCAATATCGTTTTGCGTAGTGTAGCTCAGAGAATGGCTACCTACAATAAAATAGTGCTCCCCAAAACTGGACTAGTACAAAGACGGTCTTCCAATTATTATGCTGTCAATATCAACAGCCAAATCGATGCTGGTGTACTAGAACAATACCTCCTTCAAGAGATGAGTAAACAATCTCTCAATATTGATTTTGAGTATGCCGTTTACGATTGTTTTAATGACGAATTGGTATATGGAAATTATTGCAGCGTCGAAAACATGAAAGAGCACAGTGTCAAAAAAGGCAATAAACTTCTTAAGTTTAATGACCTAACCTATTACTTTGTTGTAAGATTTCCAGCTAGAGAAAGTTTTCTATTGGCCAATAAAAACATGGCACTAATTCTCACGAGTTTATCAGTATTAGCCATTGCTTTTTTCTTGTATAGTATGTGGGTTATTTTAGAACAAAAAAGATTATCAGAGCTTCAAAAAGATTTTATTAATAACATGACGCATGAATTTAAAACGCCAATATCATCTATAAAAATTGCTTCAGATTTTCTAGCCAATGATGAGTACCTTAAAAATGATAAACGTCTGAGTAGGTATACACAAATCATCCGCGAACAAAATCAACGTCTCAATGACCAAGTAGAAAAAGTTCTTAATATCGCAAGATTAGAAAAAGATAGTATTGAGCTAAAAAAAGAAATATTTGACGTCAACATTACGTTAAGTGAGATTATAAATAATGAATCATTAAAATTGAAGTCAGGAAATATTACATTTACACCGTGTAGCGATGATGTCAGTATCAAAGCTGACAAGCTGCATTTCGTAAACGTGATCGCAAATATGATAGACAATGCCATAAAATACAGTCAAGACGAACCTGTTGTCGACATCAATGTCGTAAATCTTGATGATCGTATCGAATTGAGAATAAGTGATAAAGGCATTGGAATTGACAAAGAAAACCAGAAAAAATTATTCGACAAATTCTATCGAGTATCTACTGGTAATGTACATAATGTCAAAGGATTCGGTTTAGGATTATATTATGTCAAAAATATTTGTGCTGCACATGGGTGGAACATTCAAGTGCAGTCTGCAAGCGGCGAAGGATCAACATTTAGTATCAACATACCAAAACAAATTAATCATGAGTGAAAAATCAAAATTATTGTACGTAGAAGATGACGAAACATTAAGTTTTGTAACCAAAGACAACTTGGAACTACATGGTTATGAAGTCAATCATTTTTTGGATGGTGAAAGTGCTGTGGAAGCTTTCTTTAATGGTACGTATGATCTGTGTATTTTAGATGTTATGTTGCCCAAAATGGACGGTTTTGCAGTAGCTGAAAAAATAAGGTCAACTGACCCCAATGTTCCCATTTTATTTTTGACTGCCAAGTCCATGAAAGAAGATCGTATACATGGCCTTCGACTAGGTGCGGATGACTATATCACTAAGCCATTCAGCATAGAAGAGTTGATATTAAAAATAGAAGTTTTTCTGAGAAGAAAATTTGTGTCCGTCTCTACGAATGATCAATACAAAGTAGGTAATTACAATTTTGATTACAGAAACCTAATATTGAGCATAAACGAAGTGGATCGAAGCTTAACCCAAAAAGAAGCTGATCTACTCAAGATGCTGCTCGATCATAAAAACAATGTCGTCAAAAGAAGTCTTATCTTGGAGAAACTTTGGGGAGAGGATGACTACTTCTTAGGCAGGAGTATGGATGTATTTATCAGCCGCCTGCGAAAGTACCTAGCAGAGGACGCAAAGATAAAACTAGATAATATTCATGGTGTCGGTTTTAAACTGATGATAGAAGGATAGATATTTTATTGGTAATTACTAATTAATCCGTCTTACCTGAGTTTGACGGTATCCTTACGATTTAATTTAATGGCTTTGCAATCTTCGATTGCATACAAGATTTCATCCAAATAAATCATGCTAATGTTTGACAAGTTTTGGAAGCCCATTAAAACTTGAACCCTGAAATCAATAGGGTTGGAAAATGACATCATTAGTAATTAGTAATTAACAAATTACTAATTACCCTCTACTTCTTTCTAAAAATACCATCATTATTAAGCTCAAAATAATACGCTCTTCTTCTTGAATATCGAAATTACCGTGTTGGTGCAACTTAAATTTTTTGCCTAGAAAAGAAGCTTCCTTGGTAAACTCAGCTATTTTGGTACCATCTGTACGGTAGATATTATATTTTGGGTTAAATACATATCCCGTAAAAAATCCTAAAATAGGGACTTCAGAAAATAATCCATCCATAATCTTTACGAAAGCATTGTCTTCTTCTATTTTGAATTCAAAAGCTTCGTGATCATCAAATATTTCGTAGGTAGCTTTCCACAATGACCTTGCGCCCTTCCTACCCATTTTACCTAGATTCTTACCAGATGCATCTGTAAACATATATGACGCCGACCAATCGATCCATTGACTTGCTTTTATTTTGTACAAGATAGCATTCTGAGACTCATCTGCAAAAACAGAGATGTCCTCTTTAAGTTTGAACAATTTCTGCTTTACATAAGCAATTTCTTGGCCACTTGCATCTCTAACATAAAACTGCGGAGACAATGCCATGATCTTAAATTCAAATTCTAATGGATAAGTAATCTGTCTGTTCATTTGCTGATGTTTAATTTTATATTGCTCAAAAGTACTGCTTTCACTTTGCAATTTTATATTTTAGAATCTAATTTATTTGACAAATGCTAGATTAGACAACAGTTTTTAGTTTCTAAAGATATTCTTTGATTTAAGTTATATGATTTCAACATGCTACCTAAAGAACTAAACACATGATAATCAAGCATCTCCATTTACGATACAATTATATACAATTGATTATCAGTTTATTACAATTTGAGTACATTTTTTATTTTCTTCATTATTTGCATTTAGGTATGAACTTCTGATTTGTAACCCAAAAAAAATAATTGTAACCCAAATGGGGTAATTTTTCAGATTTTCATATTATGAAATTAAATGCATTAAAAAATAGTGCCATATAAAACTTACTGACTGGCTGATGTCAATGCAACGTGTTTTTACATCACATATTTTGTAACCCATAACGAAGGCTGATTTATGGGTTAATTTTCATATTACGATAAATTCTTATGGTATCATATTTGGCATACTGATATCAGACGAGACGATTTTTATCATTTTAAAATAATACTTAATAACCAATACCAAACTCATATTATGTTGTACAGAAAAGACGAAATTCTGTTTAGGGATACTAGATTTGTATTTGCATTTTTATTACTTAGTTCGCTAGTCATCTTTATGGTGATGAGCTACGAAGGTGCATAATACCTGCCTTGTAACACCTAATTAAGTGTATAGCCCGAGACAACAGTTTCGGGCTTTTTTTTTATCTTAAACTTGTATTGAATTACATTACTAGAATGACTACGGATGTATACTCACTTGACATGCAGAATCTAACGTTTGATTAATATTATTTTTGTAACTATTTAGGTCAGTTCCAAAATCAACTGTTTTTGTCACGATTTTTGCATCTTTCAGGCAAAAATAGCGCCAAAAACTATATTTTTTCTAATCTTTTGCGATGGGTTTAACCCATCGCTACCAATATTTTGCCCCTACAGGGCAATGATCTAAATAGTTACTTATTATTTAGCTTAGATTAAGCTTGTAAGACTTAAACTCCTTTTTTAGTTATTAACAATCGTCAAACAAAGCTGTACCGCAAGTTAACTTAGCATTCTAAAAGGACCATTTTTTCATATAGTACAATTATTAAACTGCTTAACAACACACAAGTTTTTCTACCTGTTAAACCATTTCTGTGGATCTAGTTTCGCTTTATCTTTCCATAGCTCAAAATGTAGCTCTGCTTTGCCATCTTCATCGGTGGTTACCTGACCTATAGATTGTCCACGTTTTATTTTCTGACCTTTGCTGACATTGACATTGTCTAGTTTAGAATAAACGGAATAGTAACTGCCATGTTTGATGATGACCATGTTTTTGAAACCTGGTATAGTAGTGACTCCTACAACTTCACCATCGTACACACATTCTACCTTATCACCTGACGGTAAGGTAAAATCGACACCATTATTAGATACATCTATGCCTTTGATGGTCGGGTGCGGATGTGTACCGAATTTACCAGTAATTTTACCTTTGGAAACAGGCCAACTAAGCGCACCTTTATTTTTTGAGAAACCTGAATTATCGATTTCCTTTTTCTTAACCACAGCTGCATCGCCCTTTTCTTTCTCTTTTGCTTTAGAAAGTTCTGCCAAGATAACTCTCTCAATCGATGCATTAAGATTTTCGCGTTCCTTCTCACGTTTTTTAAGAGATACTTTTAGTTTTTCTTCTTCTTTTGATAGTTTCTGGACGATCTGATCTTTTTCTTTTTGTTCTTTTTCTAAGATGACAATATTCTTTGATGTTGCATCTAGATTAGTAAGGTTTTGGACCTTTGTTTTTTCTATTTCTTCATTTTTAGATTGGATTTCTCCAGTGATGGTTTTGATCTCATCTACTTTTTGTTTTGTAAAATGGTCAAACTGGTGCATATATCTCCACCTAAGCATCAGATTATTCAGATTTTCAGAAGACAATAAATAGGACCATTTAGAGTTGGTCATTTTTTTGAGATAACTAGATCTTAGCAAAGTATTGTACTGATCTTTGAGTGTATTGTGTCTCTTTTTTAAAACTTCTATGGTTTCTGTATTGCTTGCGATTGTTTTTTCATTTAGTTTGACCTCAGCTTCTAGGTTTGATATTAATTTCTTTCTACTGTCCATTTGCTGCTCAAGAGCCTTGAGTTGAGAGATGTTTTTTTCTTTTGTTTGCTTTGTTTTTTCTAATTCTTTGGAAGTTTTTTCAATATCTTTGATGATTTTCAGACGTTGTTTTTCAAGGTCTTTACGAGATTGACTCTGACCTATCTGACCTATGCATAACAGTAACACTATGAAACCCAATATCCTAGTTGATCTTCTCATATCTTGATGGTATTGAAAACTTAAATTCTTTGGGAACATTGATATCAAACTCTGAAAAACTAATATTGATACTTCCATTTTCGCTTCTAGAGACAGGGAAAACTAGGTTACGCTCATACGCTACATTTCCATGTTTTCCTACAGGTCTATAATCGTTGTATGTGGTAGTTGCTACTCGACCTCGCTTATCCTCAATGACCATTTTGTCTAATGCAAGTGTGTATCCATTGACATAATAGGAAAGTCGGAGATCGTCTACATTAGCGTTTACCACGTAGTAGACAGAATCTTTGCGCATGACCATCTCACTAGAATCAGCCAAAATGACATTGCCAAACATGAGTTGTTGAATATCTTCAAAACTAGCTGCTACTGAAAAAATATCACTCAATTTGTCTATTGAATTTGTCTCATAGACACCTTCTAGACGATAAAGAACCGTATATTCCTTTTTATCTATCAAAACCCGAGCTGCTTCTATTCCGAACTTTGATACAGCTACCAAAGCAGCACTATCACGCTTTACTCTGAGATTCATAGTGCCTGATACACTTTCGTCAGGTGTTTCTAATTGGGTTTTTGCTTTACCAGAGAACCATTCAAAATCAATATTCCTATCTATAAGTGACTGATATATTTCAGCTTTTGTTCTATTGGGTACATCGCCTAATGGCAGTTTTTTCTTGGTACTACAAGCAGAAACTGCTAGAAAAGCAGTCAATATGACAAGGTATTTTTTCATCAATTTCCTATTGTAAGTTTTAACTTCTCTGCCAACCTGACTGTACTATTTCCTAAGTCTTTTGAAGTTTGCCAAGCTACAGCCGCCTTTTTTAGATCATTTTGTTCTTTGTAAATATCACCTTTTAATTCGTACGCCATGCTATTCTTTTGCATACTCAATGCGATGGCTTGATCTGCGGACTCCATTGCTTTGGCATAGTTTTTTTGTTTTAGGTAGATTTCTCCTTTGACCGTTTGCACCCTACTTTCTATACTTACATTTCCAGCACTAATTAAACTTGCTTCGTCTAAAGAAGACATTGCGTTTCTATAATCATTTTTTGCGGCAAGTGCTTTTCCATTAAAATAATATGAAATGGCTTGATTAGGAAATAAATCTATGGCTTCCGTAGAAATTTTGTTCAATTGGTCAAAATTTTCTACCATTTCCAAACCAAACATTAATTGTTCCCATACCATAAAATTGCGATCATTGAGCGATAATGTTTTTTCGTATTGTCTAATGGCAGCTGTCACGTCATCATTATTCATTAATACATCTCCGTAGATAGCATGCGCCTTTGCGTCATTAGGGTGCGCAATGACCAACTTATCACACAACTCTATCAGTTGTTTACCCAATACGGTATCCCTACTCTCTGCATGTTTTTGTACATGAGGTATCAATTCTTTAATTTTTATATCGATCGCCGCATCAGGATTGCTCACTAATGGTGTCAATGTCACTAAGTAATCTTCCTTAGAGACAGATTTATTGGAGAGTAATACTAAGCCCAACTTTGCGTCTATATCATTAGGGTCAATGGCCAAAATCCTTCTGAGATATGGTTCTGCTTCTTTTACTTTATCATTAGAATGCAACATATTTGCTATCAGTCTTAGATAGTTTTTATCTTCTGGAAATCTAAGCGTCAGTTTTTCTAATTCTGCCACAGCTTTAGCTATATCACCCGCATTGTCATATATCTCTGCTCTTTTTAGAATTGTATTTACAGAAAAACCAAAATTTAATTCCTTTGTGTCTAATGTTGCAAGTGCGGCAGGTAAATCTTGTTTTTTGATGTAGAGACTTACGACTTGGTCATACAAGTCAGGTGCCGAAGGATCTAAGGAAGATAGATGTTTGAGTGTTTTGATAGCATCATCATACCTTCCCAATTCTTTATAAAAATTGATTTCATAAAGTCTTATCCATTTATTATTAGGTTCAATTTTGACTGCCGCAGATAGGTTGGATTCGGTCAGGTTTATTTCTTTTTTCTCATTGTACAACTTTGCCAATTCAAAATAAACAGCCGCTACTTGTCCCGACTCTCTTCTGATACTATCCAATAATTTAATAGCGTCATCCTTTTTGCCGGCTGCTATGAGATATTTTGCTGAGACAAATCTATCTTCTATCTTGATATCTGCTTCTCCTTTTCTATTATCTACCACAAGATCTTCTTGTGCAGACAATTGTGAAAAAACCGAAATGGTAGATAAAACCAATATTACTTTAAATATATTCAATGTCATTTATTAAGATGGTGTCTAAAAAATAAGATAATCATTAACATTGAGTTATCAACTTTGAGTCCGCTCCGAAAAGACAAATTTATTGATAATCAACCGTTTTTACCCTGACCCTAAAGGGAAACGTTAAATTATCAATAAATTAAAGATAAAAAGTTCCCATTTATTTGAACATGTGACTTTTGGGTCTTGACTCAACATTTAAATATTAATAACCATAACGAAATATTATGGTTCAAAGGTACGGATTGTATTAAGTTTTTTATGAATATAACTAAAGTTTATGCTTAACTCAACATTGGAGCTCAAAAAAACGTTTAATTTCTATTACCAATCGTTAAAATATCATCATGACCATCCACGCTAATACTCCCGAAGAATATATTGAAAAAATAGAAGATGATACTAAAAAAGATGCCATCATAAAACTGCGTAAGATCATCCAAACAAATATCCCTAATGGATACGAAGAAGGTATGAGTTATAATATGATAGGCTATTATATACCACATAGTTTATACCCTGCTGGATATCATTGTGATCCCAAACTACCTCTACCTTTCGTGACCATAGCCGCTCAAAAAAACTTTGTAGCCGTGTACCATATGGGTGTGTATAGTGATCCTACATTATTAGAATGGTTTGTAACCGAACATGCAAAACGATCTACTAAAAAACTAGATATGGGTAAAAGTTGTATAAGGTACAAAAACCCTGAACATATACCATACGATCTTATAGGTGAACTAATGACCAAGATTTCTGCCCAAGCTTGGATAGATACTTATGAAAGTCAATATAAACCCAAAAAATAATTGATTCAAAACGTTTTATTTTTTCATAAAACATTACATGTGCATCCCATTTTCCTTCTCATTTTACTTCAAACATTATCACTCGTGAAAAACCAATCTACGCCATACCCACATTTTTTTCTATATGATTTAGGCAGTAAAGCTAGTGATCAAAGGTATGAGTATGGTGATTTCAACATGTTGTCTGACAAAATAGTCAAATCAAATATCACTACAGACAGAGATACGTGGCTACATAAAATAGACACAAACATAGCTACCCTACATCCCGACAAAGCGGGCATCATCATCTATATCCATGGATTCCAGGGAGATAATAAGTATTTTGTCCAAAGTAGTGGCTACTTACTTCAGAAAGACATCTTCGACAATGTAGCACATCCTTATGGCATGACTGTATCCTTACAATGGAAATCAAGTCTGATATACCAAGATGCTGTACAATCAGCATTACAGAAAGGTCAAAATATGGCAGCCATTATAGAAGACATCTATCAAAAACAACAAAAACTTTATCCTGGAGCACCTATTTCAATTATTTGTCACTCAATGGGCAATCGTGTATGGCAAGGACTTTATGATAGTTGGGTCAATAAAAATAAAAGTATTCGGCTAGAAAATGTATTTTTCTTTGCTGCAGATTTGGAGTGTGACATCTTTGATACTGCTTTTGAAAATATTCAGGACCATGTCGGCCACACTTTTGTATTTTACAATCGTGCAGACCGTACCCTACAAATGGCCAATGCACTTAAAGAACATAAAAGATTGGGTATCTATGGTACATCAGCTCAAACTGACTTGGTGACCAAACATATCACCCTTATAGATGCGACAGATATTAAAGATGAAGAGACATTTGCAGGAAAACTAAGTTTACATAGGTATTATTATGGTAGTCCTACTATGCGTAGAAAAACAGTAGAAATTTTGAGTGCAAAGCAGCATTGAAGAGTGTAGAAAATTATACAAATTTAAGATAGTATTATGCGGAATTTGACTGGTGTCTGTCTACTAATTAAAGGTAAACATTCATCCAAACAAGTTTTGGATGTCCATTAAATGATTAGCCAAAAAAAAAAGAGCCACCTGCAATAGGTGACTCTATAAAATTACTAACAATGGAAAAAATTAAAAAAATTAAAAAAAAACTATTAAAACTATAAAACTAAAAACAAGAAAAAATTAAAAATTCTACAAAAAACTAAAACTAGTAAATAATGAAAAATTAAAAAAAAACTCTACATAAAAACTAAAACTAGTACAAAATTGAAAAATTAAAAACTTAATATTGTTAGTATATGAAGTAAACATCGTGCAACACAAAAAAGTTTCACGAAAAGATATTTTTTAAAAAAAAATTAAAAAAAGGGTCGTTGGTGCAGAACGACCCTTTATAATACCACAACAACGGGGAAGTGGAAACTATTTATTT
>JBGSOH010000612.1:0-1675 GCA_041739205.1 Saprospiraceae bacterium | reverse complement strand
TGTAAAGATAAGTCTGGCAAGGTATGTTATGGGAAATGGGTGAAGATGTAGGTAGTGAGACTTCATCTTCACAGCTCCAGATAAAATCGATAAAATAGTGGTCATAGATTTCAACGGTCGTATCATGTGGAATTTTCAGCCTACAATATTATAGTGCTATGTCCCTAAACAAATAGTGGTTGTTTTAACCCTTCGAAAAAGTAGTGTAGCTCTGTCATCTTTGTAGAAAACGAAAACAGGAGAAACGAGAGAGCGCAGCCCTGACATCTATGACAACCACCTGAATTGAAGTTCACAGGACTAAGCCTCATGTACAAGATACTGACGAACTATTTGTTTGTTACATTATTGCAAGCGGATATTGCAATGCCATTAAAAGAGATGCTTGCAAACAAGTTTACAAGTCCAATAGTACAAATCTTTTTCTCTTTTATACCCAATTTATGGTGTTCCGTCGAAAAATTTTGATTTAGAAGCTACAAGACATTAACTTGCATATATTTTCTTATATAAAGAACTTATTAAATCCATTTACAATCAATGATAACCATCACGACAATATTATTTGGCAGTTGGATTTTGCTTAAAGATCATTCCAAACTATCAACACTACTTGGTCTTTTAGCAATTGTAAGCCTGTTTGTTATGTTGATAAATAGTTTTATCACCAAATCTTCGATATCAGACATTTTGCTAGAAAATGCGATGGCACTTTTATTTATATCTATAGGCTGTTTTATACTATTAGGTCTTCAAAAATACAAGTATATTCAAATTTTCGTTTTTGTATTATTGGTCTCCTTAAGTTTTTCAAAATCCTGTAAGCGTATCGATCTAAAAGATTCTACTGTTTCAAGTTATGATGACGATGCTGAGATTTTGATAGAAATTGCGTCAGAAAACCTAAATCAAATAGACAAAATTAAGGAAAAATATGGTCTAAACTTTCATCAAGCCTTTAATCCTTTAGACGCTGACAAAACCAATCTAGATGATTATTATACTGTCGACATACCAAGTAATCATGTGGATAATGTCTTAGAAATCATTGACGCCCTAAAAGAAAATCCAAATATTAAATGGCTCGAACCAAACGAAAAAATTGCTTTCGAGTTTCCACAAAAGGCAAATCCCCCTGTTAAAGACAACCGTCTATTGACCAATGATCCTTCTGTAGGTTTACAATGGCATCTGTCATTTTTGGAAATGGATAAATATTACAAACTTTTCACTTCTGAAAACTTAAAACCTAATAAAAAAGCCAAATTATTTATTCTAGACACGGGTCTCGATACTCGTCATGAAGATTTGAATGGAAGTTTTACGGGCATAAAGGATTCCCAAGGGCATGGCACACATTGTGCAGGAATAGCAGGTGCTATTACAAATAATGGAATAGGTATAGCATCTATGTCTCCTACTCCTGACTGGATAGACATCAGAGCGATACAAGTGATAGGAAATATTGGGTTTGGTACACAACAGCAAATCATAGATGGTATCATAAAAGCAAGTGACCAAGGTGCAGATGTCATTTCTATGTCTTTGGGTGGAATAACAAACCAAGAAAGAGAAAAAGCATACAATGATGCAATAAAATATGCAAATGATAAAGGAGCAATAGTGGTAGTCGCTGCTGGCAATGCTAATCTTGATGGGAAAAGATATAGCCCTG
>JBGSOH010000569.1:0-2788 GCA_041739205.1 Saprospiraceae bacterium | reverse complement strand
ACATTAATTGGTGTTACAAAGATAATAGTTTAAAATAAGTACTTTGAAATTTAAGTTACTTTTTAAATATCGTGGAATAATGCAATGGTTAAAATCCAACTTTAAGCTACTTAATAAGAAAATAGCAGAGACACCTATTTAATAATGTCCCTGCATATTACTACTTCACAAATATCTGCTTCAACTGATCTACGATCTGTCCGCTGCCAGACAAAGTGATGTGACTGATTTTATCAGCGATTTTCTCCACGTATTCCATCTCTTTGAGTTTGAAAAGCATGGCATTATCTTCCATCAATTTTGCAGTATTGAGCAAGCTACGTGTAGAAGCGGTCTCTTCACGACGTGTGATGATATTGGCTTGAGCACGCTTCTCGGCGATCAATACTTGGTTCATAATGTCACGGATATCACCAGGTAAGATGATGTCTTTCAATCCACAAGATTTTACTTCTACACCGAGGTCAGTTGCTTTCGTTACGACATCGTTTAAGACAAACTTTGACAGATTTTCTTTGGTTTCCATCAATTCGTCGAAGGTCAACTTGCCAACATATTCTCGAATGGCCAACTGCATGATGACGTAGAGTTGTTTTTCAAACTCTTTGTTTTCTACCAATGCTTTGATGATGTCTGTCACTTTGTACTGCAAGGTAAAATTCAATCGCAACTGAGCTTTATCTTTGGTCAATATTTCTTGACCTGGGATTTCCATATTAATGAGACGCATATCTGTTTTTAGCACTGAAATATCTATCGCGTTTTTCCAATACATATATGTTCCTGCATCCAATATATTCTTGATTTCACCATCTACAAAAAGAATTCCCTTTTCAAAACTCTCCAATTTATACGCTCGCACATAAGTACCCGAAAGATTCATCAGTGCTTTTTTGTCGATATCAGATTCTATCTCAATTTTGGACAAATCTGCCGTTTTAAATTGGTAGATATTGATCTCATTATTCCAGAAAAAATATTTTCCTGGCGTCAAAAGTCGATTATACACCTTATCTTTGTAAACAAAAACCATTTGATTGTCAGCTACATCTATTAGGATGGTTTTGGCTTCAAAATACTTATGCATTCTTAATATTTCTGCATTGATTTCCATTGGAAATGGTTTCCCCATATCATAAATGCTGAATTCTGTCCAAGGCATCATCCAATAAATGCCCTGATTTAGAACTTGGTTGAGTTCTCCATTTTTGAAGATCAAACCGATACAATTGGTGTTTACAACTACTTTTTTCATTATTGAAAATATTTAAAAATTACTACTAAAAATTTTACCCATCCTAAATTGGTGTCCACAAACCGAAGTTTGTGGTTCCTTTATTATTGAGTGAAATCGTTCACTCAATTTGTTCCACAACCATGCAGTCATCCTTAAAAAGGAAGGACTTTAAAAAACCCATATATTATTAGACCCAAAGATATTCAAACATTAAAAATGCACAATCAGAATACATTCGTCCACACAATACGGAATCATCGTCTGAGCCATTGTGATCAGCTATCATTTGCGACTTTTATCAATAGATTTTCATCCATTTGATAGGCCATCGTTTATGATTTGCTGACGGAGATTTTTCTTGTTATGATTTCAAAGTGATGTACAGACTGCCTTGATTATCCTGAGATTCTCTCTGCGGGATGTATTCGTCATGTGCAAAAGTGCTTAAAAAACGGAACTAAAATCCGGCGTGTTAACCAACTACACTAACTATCGTGGTGGATAGTGCAGGATTCGAACCTGCCATTCATGGTTTGCTGCTCTACCTTCTGAGCTATTCGGTTTTTGACCGAAACGGGAATCGAACCCATGACCCGCAAATTATGCGCCACTAAACATCTTACTCGTCAGAATACAATCATCATTGCACTATGGAGCTATACAGAAACTCTCAACTATGGACTTGTACTGATAGAAAAGCGACTTCTTCGACACATTGCTGTGATATAAAAATTTGATAACTTAGTTGTTTTTGGCACCATATTTTGCTTCTTTCAGGCAAAAATGCCGCCAAAAATGGGGATGTGACTTTACTTTAGCGACGGATTGCATCCATCGCTAAAAACATCACATCCCTCTGGGATTTAGACCTAAACAATTACTTTTGAACAACTTTTTGTTCCTTTATCATCATTGACGATGCAAAGGTAAAAGCACGGTACGCAGTCTTTTTGCGTAGTAAAAATTATTTTTAAAAAATTGCAAAATAATTTTAAATCAGAGATTCGGATACTGACTTATCTTTTTAAAATCATAGTTTTCATTTGAAACTAAAATACCCAAAAGCGAATCTAACTGATTTATATTTTCTGTTTTTACAAAATGTTGGTCATGGAGTAGGATGACCACTTCATTTTCTGTGAGGGTTTTGTTTTCATTTATGTATTGATCTATTTCACTGGCAAGTTCTACTGCAGATTTTGTGAGCAATTTATCTTTACCTAGCTTCCACTCGATATCCCAACCTACGACTTTGTATTCATGTGCGAATAAAGTATCTACAGCTTTTCTTATTTTTTTATTCGTATCATAATTGATATTGCATGTTCTCCAAGAGTTGTTAGCAGGAGTGCGGATGATATTTCGTAATATACCAAGTGAATCATCCATCAATTGAAAGTCTTTTAAAACTTTATCTGTATGCTTATAAAAATCAATATATCTATTGTGTGCATGATAATAAGTATGGTTTGCTAGTTCACAAAACCTAGAATTCCGCAGGGTATTGAAGTCATTTGTTTGTTTTTTAGTACAAAAAATATGTGAACCAAT
>JBGSOH010000558.1:0-8905 GCA_041739205.1 Saprospiraceae bacterium | reverse complement strand
AAATAACTCTGCTGTACCACATAGTGCAACAGATACTAAAGTATATTAATCAAGAAATCATTTTGTTAACCTACCCGCCCAAGAGTACTATTTTATGCAAAATTTAAAAAATAGCACTTTTCAGAGGGGACTCAAGTTTTAATTGAGGAAAGGAAAGAGGTAATCCAAGCATTACTTGAACTTGATTGTATTCCGGTTGGAATGGAATTATTTCCAGCTACCGATGACGACCAATGGACTTTAATAAAAGAGTTAATCGATGATTGTGATTATTATATTTTAATAATTGGTGGAAGATACGGTTCTTTAAATAGCGAAGGAATAAGCTATACTCAAATGGAGTATGAGTACGCAATTAAAACAGGACTACCAGTAATTTCATTTTTACATCAAGCACCAGATACAATACCAGTTGGAAAGACCGATAAGGATAAAAACAAAGAAGATAAACTTAAAGACTTTAGAAGTTTAGCTTCTCAAAAAATGATAAAATTTTGGAACTCTCCAAAAGAATTGGGTTCTGTTGTTAGTCGAAGTCTAGTAAAATTAATTAAGACTAAACCAAGAATTGGTTGGGTAAAGGCAGATAGAATAAGTACTGATGAAGCTAATCTTGAAATTTTAGAGCTTAAACAAAGAATACAAGAATTAGAAGACGAATTGAGAATTTCTTCTGAAAAAGACCTTAAAGATTTGTCTCAAGGAAATGAAAAATTCCAGATTGGATATACTTATAATAAAGGGCCAGGAGGTAAATTGGAGATAGATAGTATCGAACTCACATGGAACCAAATTTTTTCAAAAACTTGCACCATACTTATGGACGAAGCGAAAGAAGATGATTATAGAGATCAGCTGAATAGCTACCTTCATTTTCGCATCCAAAACGAAAAACCTACAGCAAGTAATTTAAATGTAATTTCAGACATATTTATGTCTATATTAATTCAATTCAAAGCTTTGGGATTAATAGAGAAAAGCACAAAAAAGAGGTCATTAAAAGATACAAATACGTATTGGAAACTTACTCAGAAAGGAGATGATTTGATTACCAAATTAAGAGCAATTAGAAAAAAGGATGAGAACAAAACAGCGACTAATTGAGTAGATGACTCCACCATCCGAGATTGATGGACAGCGCCAAAACAGTATGCCTAATTATAAACCGTAAAAGTGGTACGACACGAAAACAATAAAGACATTGATTTAAAAAGCTTTGAATTCTTTCAGAAGCTTGAGAAATCACTTGCAGCTAAGTTAGGACTTACAGAATTGGAAAGTGGCATTCAGATAATAAGAGATAACAATGGTTGGAGAGAAAATGAAAAGTCAATCAGATACATTTGGATAGTTACAATTGCACGTTCATTTGTAGGATGGGGTGGTCTTTTCTCAATACAATTTAATGAAAACAAATTTCGAGACCACTCAAATCAAGAGGAGCTTATTCAAGGAATTTTTATTTTAAATAATGATGGTGTTGATCAAATTTATACAAAGAGATCTTTGGATGCAACTTATAATATAACTCAGTTTTTCAAACTCAACTTGTTTGAAGCAAATAAAGGTATAAATACAGACGGTGTGAGTTATAACGTGAAAATAATTGCACCTAATATCGACACCTTTATACAAATAAATAATCCAAATACCGATGAGTGGAAAAAATGGGAGATGGAAATATGGACAATGGGGAAAAAGTTAGCTAGAGAATCAAATGACAAAGAAATGATCAATTTATTCGAATGAACAAAATAACTTGGCGTAATGGCACATTTATAAACTTCAACCAAATAAATAGTTTCTATAAACTACTAAAAAATCTGGAGATCCTATTTAAACTTGTTACTTAATTTAAATAAGATCTCCAAACTAAGAATAAGACATCGTACAAACTATAGTTAACTAATGGAAATCCTTAAAACATGTAAGTCAATTTACCCTTCACAAATAGTGGTGTACCTGGCGTAAAGTGAATTTCTTCCACCGATGCTGCTTCTGTACGTAATCTTGATTCGGTGGCAAATTGTGTTTCGTTCCACTCAGTGTCTAGTAAATTATTGATTTCAAGACCAAACATTACTTTTTTGATGGTATAATTGACATTAAAATCTAGGACGGTATATCCTATGGCTACGATGGAATTATCTTCATTAGCAGGTCTGTCCGCAACGTGTCTGTATCTCAATCCACCACTTACTTTTTTGCCAGCATTAAAGGACAATCCACCTGTATTGGTCAATGTCGGTGCAAGTGGAATGAAGTTCTCCCCTTCTGCATCTTCTACGCTTCTTGGATTAGCAATATTTAAGTCGGAATACATAAACAACCAATGTAAAGGCTGATATCTGAATCCTACATCGATACCTTGTCTTCTAGATTTTCCACTTGGTTCTACGATGCCTCCATCACCTACATAGACAAACTCTTGGTCTAAATGCAAGTACCAAACAGCTGCATTGATGATCAAATTTCTGTGGGGCTTAAATACACCACCAAGATCAACACCATAGGCAGCGGGTAAAATATGTCTTGCTTGTTCATCCACTACGACACGTGTATCATTGGAATGGAATACTTTACCGAACTTAGCAAATAGCTGTGTATTGTTATTGAATGTGTATTGAAAATTCAACTTGGGACTGATGGCTGTTTTTGTTGTTGTACGAAGATCATACAGTGGGGACAAACTATTTTCATAAATATAATTAAAATAATCTGCCCTGATGCCTGCATTCACTTGTAAGTGTCCATAATCATATGTCGCATCTGCATATCCAAATATATTGGACTCATCCACCTGACCCAAAGCTATCGAACTCAACGTGGTGATACGATTGACCGTATTAGAAAGTTCTACATCATTGACATCATCGTATCTCAATCCTGCGCCGACTCTAAATAATAAATCATCAGATATATCACTTGACCTGTAATTCAATTCTGTGTCAAGACCATAAATATTTCTTTGTTCTTTTTGTTTGATTTGATCTCCATTGATGCTATCATTTAGGAAAAATGTGAAGTTAGAGTACAACAAAAAGTCATACGCACTCACATACGCTCTTGTCTTAATAAAATTGTCGTTGCTTAAGTATTTTGCATACTGTAGCACTACATTACTTCTTGAAGTATTACCTCCTTCTGTATCATCTATGGCGCCAAATCTACTGATCATACCACTCTCTACGGCACGATTTGGAATCTGTCCCGATGCATCCCATCTACTTGTGAACCTAGAAGCCCAAATGGACAACTTATCATTATTCTCCAATCTTTTGGTATATTTTGCAAAGATATTAAAACGATTAAAAGCTTGTGTACTCTCAAATGGACCATCACTAAGTAGATATTCCGAAGCGATGTATGCTGATTCATTTTGAGATGAAATAAGATTGTACAATCCAGCAGTACGACGAGTATTAAAACTACCGTACTCTGTAGAAAAAAATGAGTGATCAGGATTATCTTTAGTTTTGAAGGAAACATATCCTGCTGTCGCAAAATTACCTCTATCAGCATCGTAAGGACCTTTACCATAGGTGACATTCTCTATGATTTCAGGCATGATGAAATGCATGTCAGCATATCCTTGACCGTGCGCGTGGGAGACCATATTGACAGGTAGTCCATCTATGTTTATATTAATATCTGTACCATGATCAATGTCAAATCCTCTGAGAAATATCTGTTCAGCCTTACCGCCACCTGCATGTTGACCAATAATAAGTCCAGGCACTCTTCTCAATAATTCTTGAGAAGTACTGACAGGATTGGTTTCTAGATCGATAACAGAAATGGTTTTAAGTGCATGTGTTTCTGGTGATATAGTCACTTGATTTAGTTGAAAGTTCTTTTGTGTTAGTATGGTTCGAATGGTAGAAGTTATTTGTCCTGAATTGATGACTACCCAATTAGTTTCATGTAGCATATGTGCAAAATGCAAGGTATCGCCCATCGTCACATCAGACAAAGTATATCTTCCGAATTCATCGGTATGGGTATGGATTGTAGATTTGTTTACAGTTACGGTAACAAAATCAATAGGATTTCCAGATTTATCACTGATGATGCCTTTGATAGCTTGGGCTTGGACAAAACAGGTCATAAAGACAAGTAGCAAGGTGTATAATAATCGCATTGGTTTGGTTTTAGAAAATGTTAAAAATATTTTGGAAACTGATTTATAGAGATATACGTTGCTGGATGTCGTATTGGATTTTAAAATGGTTACCAAAATGTAAAAAAATGAACAAAGGTGGTAAAAGTGATATTATGGTGGATAATTTACTTAATGTTAATATCAATCCGAATGGGCACAAAAACGACTTGTTGTGTAAACAGTATCCCAGTTTGTAGTTGAATTTTAAACATTTGATTTATTCTATAGGACAAACCTCCACTTAGTTCAATCATTCCTGTGGAAGTGCCATTTTCATAATGATTATTGATATGAGAGTATCCACCTTTGACACCAAAGAGCGGCCTAATTCCAGTTTTCTCAGATGAAAATTCCATTTCGCCAAAGATTGCATGGCCTTTTGTACCTTGAAAATCAAGATAAGAAGCTCCGATGCCAAGGAAAAAAAACTCATTAAATTGTAGCCCATTTACAAGACTTATTGCTTTACCATGCTGACCATCATTTAGATAATAGCCATTCCAATCAGGAATTGGATCGATGCTGATTGTTCTACCAATATAATTCAAATATGAAAAATCAGCTTTGACTTTGTAATCAATTTGACCAAACATATCAAGTGTCAAAAACGAAATCATCAAAAGTGTAATTACATGTTTCAGTGCCATTCTTCTAATTTTACCCATCCTAAATCCTTCCCTCAAGAAGGAAGGACTTTGAATCCCACAATAAAGATCTACCATAAAAATTATAAGCCTGTCTAAACAATGGCTTTTTAATGTAACTTGGTTTAAATTATCCAACAAATGTAATGATAATATTGAATTACAATCTAATTGAAATGAGCATAAAAAGATTAAAAACCCGAAATCCTAATCTTCAACTCTCGTTAAGCTTGGTCGTTTTATCATTAAGGCTTTCTGACTTCTCATTAGGAGATAAAGTCTTGGCATTAAGACTTCGTGACCTTTCATTAAGAGATAATGTTGTGTCTTTAGGGCTTCGTAACAAATTATGTAGATTTCAGGGCTACGCCCCTCTTCCTTCATCTATTATTCTTTTCTACAAAGATGTCAGAGCTACGCTCCTTTCTAATGGCATCAATCAACATCGATTTATGTAGAAACGTAGCCCAATAAACTTATAGGCTGGGAATTATCAAATATGTCATGACTATGTCTATCTACTTTTAAAGAATTTCCCCATTATTTGCCATTTCCACAGCATTATTATAAAAAATACTACTTCAGAATTTTTTACCATCATTTATCTTTCCTATTAAATCAATAACATCTTCTAATGTTGGGTTTTCATGATAATACATATCGTGTTTCTTTAACAATTTCTTCAACTCTTTATGAGATAAATAGTTAAAGATACTGCCTTCATTCCTTCCCTTAGAAAAATTTCTAATCTCAATATCATTTAGATCAATAAAAAGTATAGGAACATCCTTTTCTTTTTTATCCTTAAATAAATTATCAGGACCAACATAGCCATCAGCATACTGACTGAGAACACCCTGAAGGCCAAATCCATAAACATATGGATTAGTAGGTACCCTCAGAGGTATTCTTTTATCTAGAGTTGTTATACAATACAATCAACCTACCATATCTAATTTTACAAACATATTATGATATAATTGATCATCAGAATAGACCATGTTTACATAATAAGAACTATCATACTCTATTGCCCATATAAACTTAAAATCTTTCACTTTTTTATTTGTACCTGGATCAATAATTTTTTTCACTTCCAAGTGGTTACTACCCTTATCTTTTAGCTCTACAATCACTTCTCCATGTTTACTTTTACGTGCAATAAAATCAGCAGTAGTATCATATATCCTTACCCTGATTGTATCTTTAGCCATTAATTGACATATAAGCATCAAAAACAATACAACAAAACTTCCCCTTTTTAACATCATGAATCTCATCATTTATTATTTATAATTGGTTAAACAATTTACTTTTAAAAAACATCCTCTATATTTGCCATATCAAATCATCATTATGACCGATACTTATTCAGAACCAAACACAACAGACGATATTATGAATACTAATCAGCTCACTGCCATCCGCATTAAAGAAGAACGTCTCAGACTCAACTACTCTCAGCAATCCGTAGCTGATCATCTCGGAATGAATATTTCTAATTATTCTCGCTTAGAGAATGGAAAATATGAAATAACCATCGCAAAACTCGAAGCCATTGCTGAGTTCTTTAAGGTGCCATTTATTATATTAATACCAAATCAAACTACGTCAAATATTAGTATTAATAATGGAAGCTATGGAAACAACAATACTAGTACCATGATCCATAATTATTCCGATACTGAAATGCAAAACTCACTTAAGCTTGTCATTGAGCTTTTGCAAAGTCAAATAAAAACATAAAATCTTCAATCTTTATATTAAATTATTAATTTTCACTTTAAGCAAACTTACAAATCGTTCATAATCAATATCATTTTCAAATTGATCAGAACAAACCGTAACGTAGCTATGGATACTTCTATCAAGAAACGATATAAACTTAAAATTTTTAAACTCACCTTCTATAACTTCCTTAATTTGATTAATACTAATAGTATTCTTCTCAAAATTAGGTCTGATAAACTCTAAATCATTATCAACTTTTATAATAAAATCGACACTATTTGAGTAATAATATGAGATTAAATTTATTATGTAATTTTCGAATGCTTTTTTATGGTCAAAATAGTCATATATTATCAAGATTAAAATAATAAGTATAAATACTAAAGCTGCTAAAACATTAATAATATAAATGAGAATAGACAAAAGCACAATAAATAAAGTGGCATTTTTACGTCTATTTTTAATTCTATTTACAAATCTCAAAATCCAAATTTTATTTACTATTTTAAAAATTATTTCTGATTGTTTGACTTTGAAATACATAAACTATTGTTTTATTTTGGACTAAATAATTCACCAAAAAGTTCCATCGCCTTCGCCCATTTCGATCCCGGTTGATGATCTAACATAGGTGTGTTTGGTACACCTCTACTTGCGTTTGTACCTGAAAAATTTGTCTTTACTTTGTCAGTTAAAAATTTGAGATACGTTTTTCCTTCCTTAACAAAAGTACCCGCTCTTTGCATTACTCCAGTTGCAGCATCTACCCACATCTCTCCCTTTGGCACCCGCATACCAGATATTCCCAATACACCTAGATCACCTGCAGCTTGGAATGGCATTTTCCATGCTCCTAGTACCCATTCTATTGGGCTATCAGTTGAATTTATTTGACCAGTACCTGTTATTGGGATACTATTAGAAGGCACCCATTCTTCGCCATTAAATACCTCAAATTTCGTAGCACCGCTTTCACTCAATCTTACTTCTCCTGTTCGTGGCGGATCACCAGCTTGTTCCGAATTAGCCGATGAGTGAGCCGCATGATTAAGTGCCGATACTATCAGTCCCTGACTAAATCCTTGCCAAAAATTTCCACCAGTCAATTCTGCTCCCAGGCCACCTGAGATACCACCTATAGCGATCATGCCTGTAGGTCCTAGTTTTAGTACTTCACCACCTAAACTACTTAGACTAGAACTCACTACCCCTGAAGTAAAACCATGTATAAAATTACCTCCTTGTATATAAGTACTGACACCTCCCCAAGTGCCGTGTGCACCTGCTTGAAATGCGGCACGAAGATAGACATTTCCTATGACATTTTTTGCAAACTCTCCTATTCCAAATGAAATAGCTCCTGATATCGAACCTATTACGGCAGCTTGACCAGCTCCTTGCCAGAATGGTTTATGACTGAGGGTATTTGATACGGCATTACTACTTACTGCTATAAATGCCGCAATAATCAGAGTAGACACGATCTCATTTCCGTCAGGATCCGTATATTTCAGTGGATTATTGTATGCATAGCTATATCTATTATAATTCTGGCTATAGCCACCATCTTGTACTACATTGTCAGGACTTAGCATCCTACCTAGTTCAGGATCGTATAGTCGTCCATTCATATTGATCAGGTGGAACTGTGGCATGTGTTCATGTCCAGTATATCCACGACATAGCCATACAGGATGATGGAGCGGTAGATTTTCGTCTATATATTGCCACGTAGATGCATCTCTGCGTCTGCCCCATGGGTCGAAGTTTTGTGTCACCTCTACATTCCCACTTGCATCGGTCACTTTTACGATAGATCCTAGATGATCTGTGTAGGTATAGTGTGGTGTATGGCTGCTCCCTTGGCTATGGATGATAGCTACAAGCTGTCCACCTAGGTCTATATATTGTACATAATGGATTCCTGTCCCATTGACCAGTTTCTCATAAGACCCTAGATAGTATTTGGTCTCTATGACCATATCATCTTTCTTAAGTACAGATTTCACCCTATTGCCATGATGACCATAGGTATATTCTAGCCTATATTCCGCTTCCTCAATGGATGTCGGCTGTAGAAATGAATTATACACGATGTCTTGCTGTGGGTCACGGATGATGCCATTAGGGTTGGTGACTTCTCTGATGGCATAGATTTTTGTACCATCATAGGTATAATCACCTACATCGGATTTGCGCTGAATATTGCCATTAGTTGCATAGTGTATGGTATCTCTCCGTACGGTGGGTATGAGATTGCTACTCGTCCATGTGTACAATCTATCGAGCAGATCATAAGTCATTGTATCTTTATTGCCATATTGATCTTCTCTTTTTTGTAGATTACCATTCAGATAGTTCCAGTCCA
>JBGSOH010000557.1:0-4494 GCA_041739205.1 Saprospiraceae bacterium | reverse complement strand
AAAAACATTGCTGTAATAGGTGGTGGACCTGCTGGTATGGCATATGCTCATATTGCAGCTATGAGAGGTCATAAAGTAGATCTTTATGAATCTTCTCACCAACTTGGAGGACAGTTTAATATGGCTAAAATCATTCCAGGTAAGGAAGAATATGCTGAAACCATCCGATACTACCAGCGAATGTTGTCTAAGTACGACGTTAATATCTTACTTAATACCAAGGCTGAAAAACAATTACTAATAAATAAATATGATGAAATAATACTTGCAAATGGCGTTACACCTAGGAAATTAGACATAGAAGGTATTGATCACCCTAAGGTTTTATCTTATGTAGATGTGCTACTTCATAAAGTTGACATAGGTCGGTCGGTAGCTATTATAGGTGCAGGAGGTATAGGTTTTGATGTGGCAGAATATCTTGTTCATCATGGCAACCAAGAAGAAGAAATAACCACATTTTTGGCAACTTGGGGCGTAGATCATGAGTATAAACATGGTGGCGCATTGAAAGATGCAGAAATTCAAGTTCCAGCACGGGAACTTTATCTATTAAAAAGATCTACCGGAAAACATGGTGCTACACTCGGCAAAACAACTGGATGGATACATAAAGCAAGTCTTGTAGCCAATAATGTTCAAATGATCTCCGATGTAACATACCAAAAAATAGATGATGGTGGACTTCATATTGTGGTAAAAGGAGAAGCTAGGATTTTACCTATTGATCACGTGATAATATGTGCAGGACAAGAACCTTCTAGGGCATTATACCAAGAATTATTAGATGAAGGCTTGCAACCTACTTTGATAGGTGGTGCAGACGAAGCAGCAGAACTCGACGCAAAAAGAGCCATTCATCAAGCATGTCATTTGGCTTCCGTGGTATAGTATCCCAAGCCCCAACAAAGTTGACATCTATTTTACAAGAACATAAACATCTTGGAAGGCAAGATTATTACCATTTTTTATGCCAAACCAACTGCCCCTTATCGCTGATTGAATAGTAAATCCGTTTTTTACTATGACCGAATCTAGGTAATCTTTTTTGAAACACACATTAGCAGACTTGACATTTTTGTCCATTAAGTAATAATGTTCATATTCATAATCAAATCTAAAACCCTTGTAATCTGCGCTCATTGCACTCAAACTATCGTTGTCCATGACAAAAAAGGTAGCAATTAATTTTCCACCATTTTTTAGTACTCTGAATGTTTCAGATAGATAATTTTCGACTTCATTATCAATCATGTGTGAAAAAACAGAAATTGCACATGCCATATGAAGTGACTCTGAAGGGTATTCAAATTTGTATGCAGCAGCATCCAATCCACTTGCATTATATAAATCATTGTACAGGCTGACATGCTTGAAACTGAAATTTGGGTACTTGGGCGTAATATTTTTTTTACACCATTCTGCACCTATTTCCATTGCTTCAAATCCCTGATAATCTCCTTTAAGGTACGATGTTAGACCTATTGCAATGCGACCAATACCACTACCTATATCAAGAAAATGGTCATTTGGTTGCAATCCTTGTTCGATGAAGAAATTTTTCCATTCAGTACCTTGACGAATAAAATCACCGCTACCTGTATAAATCAAACTTTTTGGCGGTTTGAGTTCATCTTTTGACGACCAAAGATCATAGGGAAGATATACAAGTCTCCTTACTAGGAATCTCATTTCAGGTGGTAAAAAATAATACAACTTCCTAAGCATTTGATCTATTCTTTATGTAATGTTAACGTCAAGATGGCTGTACAAACGATCAATGAAACTATTTTACTAAAATGATCTCATTGATCTTATCTCCTACCTGAATTTTATGGACTATATCCATTCCTTCAACCACTTTACCAAAAATTGTATAATTACCATTTAAGTGCGGCGTCGGAGAATGTGTGATAAACCATTGTGTACTTTCAGTATGATTACCAGCAGAAGCCATCCCAATGTATCCTTCGCTATCAAAATATTTCTGTGGCAGTTCAGATCTGATGGTATAGTCTTGTGACCCATAACCGTCTCCTCTAGGGCATCCAGTCTGTATGACAAAATTGGGAACAACACGATGAAAAATCTTGCCATTATAAAATTTTTCATTCACAAGAGCTATAAAATTTGCCACCGTAGCGGGAGCATTTATCCTATCTAATTTGACTCTGATTAGACCTTGTGATGTTTTTATAGCAGCCACTGTCGTATCACTACTTAGTTGTACAAATGTCCAATCTATGGGATGATTATGTTTCACTACCTCAGGTTCAAACTTGGTACCTTCTATATAACTTATTGCAGATTTCAATTCGTTGTATGATTCGATATCTCTAGGAAGTGTAAGTTTTGCCAAAGCTTCTTTCAAAAAAGCAGGATCTCTTATCCATTCTTTAAATATAAGTGATGGCTCTTTCAAAATAGATGAAGCTACAGCAATCTGACCAACATCACCACTAGATACAGCATTAATTAATGTAGCAAGAATTTCACCTTTTACTCTTCCGAATCCATTGCCGAATGCCTTAAAAAACAATGGATTACGCAATATATTTCCAAGTCCTTCAAGCGTTGCAAGTTTTACTATTTGACTTTTTTCTTCTGTATACAATTGACCTAATAAAATATAGTTGTATGGGTCTCTACTCAATGCATTTACATAAGCGGCTTTTGCATAATCATCTGTGTTTTCTTTCAAATTTTTGAGCACTCTTTGTGAGAAAGCAGTCTTGCTTTTCGTAAAATACAGCGCTGTGTGTGTTAATACTGCACCATTCATTTTTGCACGCACTTGCCAAGGAATTCCGACGGTATCATATCTAGCATATTCGGGAACATCTTCTACAATCCCATTAATCAAGATGGCATCCGCAGCAGTAGATGCAATATGGATATTGTCATTTTTTAGATTGGAAAGAAGAACGTCCCTTACATCAAGATATGGAAAATGTGCCATCGCCCTTACGATATTACATTTGACCCTATAGTCGGTCTCTGTGATCAACCTAGATTTGAGTGTTGGCAAAAAATCTATATCTTTGGAATTGCCAAAAGCTAAAGCTAATACCATTCTGATATTTGGGTCATCTTCTCTAGAAAAAACTTCAATAAGTCTTACCTTATACAAACTAAGGTTTAAGGTTTTATTCCTAGCTAAATAACTTGCTGCTAAAGTCCTAACCTCAGATGGGATACTCTTTTGATATAGTAAATCTACCACTCTAGATGTACCTTCATCAGAGATAATTTTTCTCAGTGAAAAATTATAAATGCTTCTCATTTGACCTAAAAGTAAAAATGTATCTGTACTTCTGTATGTTTTAACAGTTGCAATTGCTTTTAAGTCAGACTCGTTTCCTGTCTTACCTACCGCTTCCAAAATATTTGCATTATAAATATTATCTACTTCAAGTGTGTCTCTACCGTTGAATGCTGCAATTATACGATCCGTAATCTTGGTATTTCCCGTCTGACCTAGAGCATATGCAGCCGCAGCCCTTACTTCCAAAACTGGATCCTTGAGCATTTTAAATAAAGAATCATACGTAACGACGTTTTTTATTGATCCAAATGCTAAAACAGAATAATATCTGTATGCAGGATCGGGACTTCTGAAATATGTATACAGACCAGAAATGTCTTGTTTATCTTGGAGTTCAATGATTTTTTGTAGTTCTATATCTGCGAGAGATAGATTAATTTCGGTACTTTGTGTATCTGTATTAGGCACACATGACGTTATATATAACACAAAAATAAAAAAAGTAAAAAAGTAAAAATTCGCTCTCATGCAAAATTGGGTTGAAGACTGATAGAAATACTGAGTGTCAAAATTACATTTTTTTATAAAACGCACCTAATTATTCACTATCTTTGCAAACTTATTTGATATCGTGATGGGCGTAAAATTAGTAACAAAAGAGATTGTAAACAGGAAAGCAAAGTTTGAATTCAGCTTTATACAACAATATGAAGCTGGTCTAGTGCTTACTGGCACTGAAGTGAAAGCTCTGAGACAAGGACTTGCAAACCTTAATGATGCATATTGTTTGTTTGATCATGGAAATTTAGTGGTAAAAAATATGTTTATTGCGGAGTATGACCATGGTACTATCTACAATCACGATGCTAGGAGAGACAGAAGACTTTTATTAAGAAAAGCAGAATTAAAAAAACTAGAACGTAGAGTGACCGAAAAAGGATATACCATAGTGCCTTACAGACTTTACTTCTCCGATCGTGGTTTTGCAAAACTCGAAGTAGCACTAGCCCAAGGTAAAAAAGCATTTGATAAAAGAGAAACTATCAAAGAACGCGATAATAAAAGAGAACTCGACAGGGTAAAAAAGATAAAACTTGAGTCCCCTCTGAAAAGTGCTATTTTTTAAATTTTGCATAAAATAGTACTCTTGGGCGGGTAGGTTAACAAAATGATTTCTTGATTAATATACTTTAGTATCTGTTGCACTATGTGGTACAGCAGAGTTATTT
>JBGSOH010000475.1:0-5922 GCA_041739205.1 Saprospiraceae bacterium | reverse complement strand
AAAAGATTTAATGTGCGGGGATAATCAAATAACTTCATTAGATCTAAACAGATTGGCGAATTTGAGAAGTTTAATGTGTCAAAACAATCCACTTACAAACCTATATATAAAAACAGGTAAACCCTTGGTTTACATTTATTTAAATAATAATGTCAAACTTGACTATATTTGTTGCAACCCTGATGATATAAAAAAAGTAAGAGATCTATCTATATCAAATGGATTTGATAAGTGCAAAATAGACTCTTTTTGTTCAATCAATTAGTAACCCATATACAAAGCACCATCCACATCTCCCACCTTCAAAGCCACAAACCTTACATGATCCAAATTCTGATGACCTTCAGTAATAGATATATATTTTTTGATAGACCATGGATTTGTTTCTGATTTGACAGATCCTTCATTCCTTTATCCAAAAATATCCAACCATCAGATAAATTGGTTTGTTTGAAATCCGCGCCTCTCAGATAATTACAAAATTAACTCTTTAAAAAAGACTTTATCGCATCCGCCGTCAGGTCAGGAGCTTCCTCCATTGGAACATGTCCTGTTTTCTCCAGAATCACCAAGGTGTCATTGGGCAAATCGCTTTGAAATTTTAGTGCATTCTGTAATGGTATCAACTTGTCATTTTCCCCCCAAAGGATCAATGTAGGAATTTCTATGGCGCGTATTTTTTCCAAATAGCCCGGATATTCTGAAAAATTCATCCTGTCCACAAAGGCTTGTCGGTTGCCTTCTCTTAAGAACAGCTCATAATATCGATCAACCAAAACATCCGTTACTTTTGATGTGTCTTCATATACATTGAGCACACTTTTTTCTGCCAGAAATCTAGGTGTGATATAATTGAGCAAATGTTTAAGTACAGGAATTTGGGCTAATGTAAAAGCAATTGGTTTGCTTTCAGAAACCATAGGATATCCTGCGGCATCAATAAGGTTGAGCTTTTCTACTTTTTCAGGATATTGGTGTGCATAATTCCAGGCTATGGCTCCACCAAGTGAATTGCCTCCTATGATACATTTGTCCACTTGGATAGACGTCAGAAATTCATGTATGAATTTCACATAAAATTCCTGAGAATATACCCTGTCGGGATTAGGTCCTGTCAAACCATAAGCGGGCAAATCTAATGTGATGATGCGAAAACTATCTTTTAAACTATGTACACAATCTTCCCATGTATGAAGACTTGCACCTGTACCGTGAATAAGTATCAAAGGTAAAGAATCATTTTTGATGCCTTCATCTCGATAGTGTACATTCATTTTCATCACTTCTACAAAAGCGGATGATTGTGATGCATATTTGGTTTTGAGTGTGTCTAATGGAATGTCATTTTTCCAAAAAGCTACGCAAAGTACAAAAAGAAAAACTAGCAAAGCTGTTCCTATATATTTCAAAAATTTTAACAAAATATATTCAATTTAGCATTAAAACCCATTTTAATTTTTAGGTATACCATCTACATCCCCAACCTTCAATGCTACAAACCTGACATCATCCAAATTCTGATGACCTTCAGGAATAGATATATATTTTTTGAAAGACCATGGATTTGTTTCTTCTTTCATGGATGCTTCATCCAAAAATATCCAACTCGTATTGTCTCTGTAATGAGTCTCTATACCTAAGATGATTTTTCGCATATGGACTAAATCTAAAGCGGTGACTTTTTGATCATTATTGACATCAGCAGCCAAATATAGAAGCGGATTTGTAAATGTCTCTATCCCTAAGATATGGCGCTGTGTAAGCAGTAAGTCCAGCGTTGTCAAACCATGAAGCGTGTTTTCATTGTGGTAAGCTGTAAAAATATACGTCTCATCTACCTTGTTTTTCGGTATAAAAAAAGTTCCGTCTGCAGCCGTATTTGTGGTGATCTGAGTATGACCTAATTGACGTCTGATTTCTATATTTTGCAGATCGTTTGTATGGTTTACGATTTTGCCACTGATGGTTCTATTATTCACATCTTGGCACGAAAAGACTAGGGCTACATCATCTACATCCCACACACTTACTACAGCTTCATTTCCTATCTGACAATATGGCGTAAGTTCGATCCTGATATTTACCGAGTCTATAGAAGAGAATACATCATTTTCAAAAAAATCAAACTTCTCTTTTCTCCAATCGTTGCTGGTTTGGATATCTTTTTGACTGAAAATTTCTACATCATCCTTATATATTGTGATGGCATACTTTGTCGGATAATTATTCAGTCCCTTTGGTCCTGCAATCCAATCAAATCCTAACGGTGCTTTTTGTTGGAAGATCAGATGATTGAATTTTATCTTACGGCCATTATCGGGTACCATTACAAAATCGATTACAATAGGCGTAGTATTCACTTCATCTAAATCACATGATGCAGAAGCACTAACACACATCGCAATGGAATTGTTAAAGCCAGGCGTACACGAATGTTTATTGACCTGTGGGTCTTCTCTGTATATGTTTTGCGCACTTATTTTACCACAATCAAGCGATTTTACATAATTAGGTGTAAACTCACTATACACCATACTATTGGCAGGGATCAATGCGTCACACTTTTCAAAATCATAAAAAATATTTTGTTCACATGGCAATATTTCCAACGTAAGGATACTGTCGCAACCTGCTGCTGTGGTAAATTGTGTCACAAAAGTACCTGGTTGATCATAAGATTGACCATTGACTAATATTGGATTTTGATCGCATAGTGAATAAACTTTTTCTTCAATAGATGACCTTCCTTTTTGCACCACAATATTTATGATGCTGTCACATCCATTACTATTTGTAAGGACTTGTGTATAATTGCCAGTTTCTGTGTACACCACATCATTGACGATGCCTGTTTCTTCATCACACAATTGGATTTGGATATTTGATTCCGTTTTATTAAATTTTTCGATGGTTATGGTAATGGTACTGTCGCATCCAACTTTATTGGATAACAGTTGTGTGTAGATACCTGATACATTGTAATTGGTATTATTTACGGCGATAGTCTCTTCATCACATAATCGGAAGTACAGTTGACTTTCACTATTTTGCAATTTAGTAATATTAATATTTAAAGTACTGTCGCAGCCTTCTTCATTTTGAAATACCTGTGTGAACGAGCCTGCTTGATTGTAAATCGTTTGGTTGATATCTATGGAATCACCATCGCAAAGCTGATAATTTTTTGTAATAGAAATACCCTGACAGTTCACCACATTAAACTGGAAATCTCTACGGATACTTCCTATTAGCACGCCATTTTTGTACTCTTTTACACAGACACCTACCACAAACTGTCCAAGCAGATTAGGAACACCAGAGATAATTCCAGTGACCGGGTCTATAGATATTTGTGGACTTCCACCCATAGGATTTAGGGCAGAAAAATTTGGGTCATACACAACTTGATCATAAGGTGGCAAACAATCGTCAGGCAAAGGCGTCACCCCTGTACATGACAATGGGCTTCCAGGTGTAGTGGCACCGTCTGTTCCACCTGCCTGTAATGGTGCACAAAATTCATATTCAAGCCTATCTCCTTCGCTGTCTGTTGCAGAATGGTTGAAATTTAAATTTTTCTGATTACAAACAAGTATCGGCGGAAAATTATTAAAGACTGGACTATTATTACATTCTTCTATCGCATTGCCAAAAATCTCCACTGAAAATGCAGCCCCGGTTTCTCCCGGATTTATAATATTTGAGATGGTAGCATTTCTACAACATCTTTGAAAGGTGATTTGGTATACTTTATCACTCCACGGCAATTCTATATCAAAGATATAATTTGCTTTTTCGACCAATATACTCGGTGGCACGATCACACAATTGTCATCATAAGGTACAGTCTGTATATTAATGGGATTAGATATGATGGTCTGTTTGTGTGTCCATACATTAGCATTAATCGCACTTTCATAAATTCCAAAACGTGCATTTATATCAAAAGGAGCACCATTGCCAGCTACATCTCTATACAAAGTGAAGGTCACTGTAAATTTTGTGGTCTTTGTGATAGGATTAGATGAGATGCATTTATAGGTCACATCACCTCCTACTATGTGGGCAGCAGATAAATTGTGTTGGACAAAAAGTAAGATAAATATGAGAGATAAAATTCGCAACATAGTCAATTATTTATGTAGAACAAAGGTAATTTTTATTTCATATTTTAAAAAACAAATATGTAAAAATATAATTATGTGGAGATTAAATTAGGCGTAACCCATTCTTGCACAGAAAATCATTTAAAATTCATTTTGTCACCTTTTAGGGTCGGGGTAAAACAAAAGGAATTTTAAATTTGGGCAACCCATCGTGTATCGTAACTTTATGTAACTACATGATTATATATTATTCAACTCCGAAATTCCTTGATAATCAATCGCTTTTACGCCTGTCCCTAAAGGGGAAAGCCCCTACCCCTAAAGGGGTAAACCAATGATTATCAAGAAGGTAGCAATAGGGATTTACTTTAACAAGATTTCCTTATCCCTTCATCTCTTCAAAATAAGCATCCAATAAAAGTTGGACTTTCCCTACGGATTTCATTACGGTAGCTATTACGGCTTCCACGGTTGTCTCTGTAAGCGCTGATTTGGGAAAACACACGTTGGATACGATAGAAAACACGGCCACCTTGATACCTGCATGTTTGGCTACAATGACTTCAGGAATGGTTGACATGCCTAGGATATCTGCACCCATAATATGTGCCATTTTGTATTCTGCAGGCGTCTCTAGACTCGGACCTTGCAATCCTAGGTAAACTCCTTGTCTCAGCGGTATATCAAGATCGCTAGCAAGCTGCTGAAACTTCTTAATCATATCCTTATCATAAGCTTCTAACATATCAGGAAATCTCAATCCTAACCGACCGTCATTCTGACCACGAAGCGGATGATCCGGTATAAGATTGATATGATCTGTGACTTGTACGATTTCTCCTTCATTAAAATGTGGATTGATACCACCGGCAGCATTGGTCATGATCATTTTCTCTACGCCGAGTGCCTTTAGTACCCTGATGGGAAATGTGAGTTCGGCAGCTGAATATCCTTCATAATAATGAAATCGACCTGCCATCACTACGACCGGAACTCCAGATTTAAGTCCAAAAACCAACTTCCCATGATGACTTTCCACCGTGGAAATAGGAAAGTGTGGGATGTCGCTGTAAGGTATCTCCACTGTATCTGTGAGCGAATGTGCAAAATCACCCAAACCCGTACCCAACACAACAGCAATCTTAGCCTGAGTTGTCACAATGCTATCAATGAATGTTTTGCTTTCCTGGATTTTATCAAAAAGGGATACCATAATTCGAATTGTATTTGAGTGCAAGGTACGAAAAATGACTATGATTTGTAACAGACTATGACTACAGTAAGTTTAGTAAATAACGCTGCCTTCCAATTATGCGTTTAGTCAAGGAACATAAACATCTATGTTTACCAATAATAATTTTATACTGTTTCAACTTATTCCATTAAACTTAAGCTAATATAAGATTACTTATAAAGGATGAATATAAATTTTGTGTGTTTATTTGGCTTTTTTGGTTGGATGAATTTTTTGTAATGGTTTTAGGCATTGGGTTAAATCAAGTTTAGAAAAACAAAACGATCAACTGGCTGACCCAATGGTATAAACTTATGAAAAAGAACTCCAAATGGCTTTGTAATCAACTTGCATAGGTAATTGTTGCCAAGCGTCCATTGTGTGAACTGTTTACCACCTTATCTCTGTTAGTTCTGTGATTTTTTCATTTGTTATTATTTAAAATATTGAGTCCCCTCTGAAAAGTGCTATTTTTTAAATTTTGCATAAAATAGTACTCTTGGGCGGGTAGGTTAACAAAATGATTTCTTGATTAATATACTTTAGTATCTGTTGCACTATGTGGTACAGCAGAGTTATTTT
>JBGSOH010000467.1:0-3155 GCA_041739205.1 Saprospiraceae bacterium | reverse complement strand
CCGTAAAGGTGATTTTTCCAAGTGAATATCCGTCAAGTTTTGGTTTTATCCATGGCATTAGACAATCTATTGTTTTTGACCTTGACCAGAATGCCGCACGTCAAGCTATTGATAAAGCTGAAGTTATTTTTTGCTTAGACTTTAATGGGCTAGATCGAGTCGACAAACTTGGTGAGAATATTCAGTTCAGTAAAGCAAAAAAAGTACTTATTGACCACCATTTGGACCCTGAACCATTTACGGATATAGAGTTCTCAGAGACAGATGCTAGTAGTACTTGTGAGTTGGTTTTTAAAGTGATAGACCAACTAGGAGATAGAAATAAAATTACTCCCGAAATAGGAGAGTGTTTATTTACTGGATTGATCACAGATACAGGTTCATTCCGATATGGTACTAGACCTTATACTTACGAAGTGGCGGGAGCGCTCAAAGTTTTAGGAGTAGATGATTACAAGCTGTCAGACAAGATTTTTAATTCACAAAAGGAAAAACATCTTAGACTTCTTGGACATTGTCTGGCAAATCGTATGGAAATCATGAAGGATTATGGTGTAGGCATCATGTGGTTGACAAAGAAGGATTACTTAGATTTTGATATACAAAGAGGAGATACTGAAGGTATTGTCAATTATATGCTCATGATGGAAACAGTCAGGGTAGCAGCATTTGTTACTGAACAACCATCCATCATCAAAATATCACTGAGAAGTAAAGGTGACATTTCAGTTCAGGAAATTGCTCAGAAATATTTTAATGGTGGTGGGCACAAAAATGCATCAGGAGGAGGCGTGTATGCCAGTTTAAAAGATATTTTGGATAAAATAAGGAAGGTCATGCCTCAGTATTTACCAAAATTAGATTCGTAAGTTTTTTTTAAAGTTATTTATAAATTCAATAAACACAAACAGATGAAGTTCAACATTTTAGGATTATTTGTGATGTTCACATTGTTAGTAATGTCATGCAAAGAGTCTGAAAACAAAACACCAAGTGGATATGAATACACTACTTTAGATAGTGGTTCGGGAGAAGTTGCAAAAACCAATGATTATGTATTCTTTACCATAAAAATCTCAGGTGATGATGGTAAAGTAATCCAAGATATGAGTGATGAAGCGCAATTGCCTTCTGTGCAAATTCCAGCTGAATTCCCTAAAGGACCAGGTGCAAATCCAGTTATCGAGATTCTTGCAGTAAGTAAAGTTGGTGGTCACTACAAAGTACAAATGCCTATCGATTCTATTCCAAATGCACCTGTGGATTTACAAGCATTAAAATATATCGAGTATGAAATCGTAATCAAAAGAATCGAAAACGAAGAAGGGTACAAAAAGTACATGGAAGAGCAGCAAAACGCTAAACAAGCAGTGATTGCAGCAAACATGGAAAAACTGCCTGCAATCGAAGAGTTGACTAAAAAGACAATAGCTGATTATAACGCGGGTAAATTAGAAACAAAATCTTTAGAGTCAGGTCTTAAGTATTATATCGTAAGTGAAGGTACAGGAGAAAAAGCTAAAGAAGGCAATAATGTGTCTGTACAGTATTATGGATCACTTATGGATGGTACAATGTTTGACAATTCATTCTCAAGAGGTGAAGCATTCCCATTCACATTAGGAACTGGTCAAGTTATCAAAGGATGGGATCAAGGTATTCCATTGTTGAATCCTGGTGCTAAGGCGTTTTTATTTATACCTTATGCATTGGCTTATGGTGAGGCAGGTAGTCCTCCGACAATACCACCTTCATCAGACTTGGTATTTTACGTAGAGTTGGAGAAAATAAATAATTAATTTTATTTTTGAACATTATATACATCCGCCACTTTTGCAAAAATCTAAGGTGGCGGATGTTTTTTTTTAATATTAAACATGCAGGGCAATGACCAATGAACAGTTAGCTGATATCAGGGTGCGATTGACATCGGTAAGGAGGTATCTTTGACGTCGATCGCCGCACTATTGAAATAGAAGAAAAAGAACAACTATCTTTAGATCCTACTTTTTGGCAGGATTCTGAAAAAGCTGAGACTATCCTAAAAGAACTAAAAGACAACAAAAAGTGGGTAGAAAAGTATTCAACATTACAATCTCTTACGGATGATCTAGAAGTACTGCTTGAGTTCCAACGTGAAGGTGAAGCCACCGAAGCAGAAGTAGATGAAAGGTATCAAGAAATGTTAGCCCATCTAGATGATATAGAATTCAGAACTACCTTAGATCAACCCGAAGATCAACTCAATTGCACCTTTGAGATCAATGCTGGGGCTGGCGGAACAGAGGCTTGTGATTGGACATCGATGTTGCATCGTATGTTTGTTATGTGGGCCGATAAAAATGGCTTCAAAGTGACAGAACTTGATAGGGTAGATGGTGATGTAGCTGGTATCAAATCCATATCTATAGAAATCGAAGGAGAGTATGCATATGGTATGTTAAAAGGTGAAAATGGCGTCCACCGTTTAGTGCGTGTGAGTCCATTCAATAGCCAAGGCAAACGTATGACATCATTTGCATCGGTATTTGTCCATCCTATGATAGATGACACCATTGAGATCGAGATAAGTCCATCAGACATCGAATGGGATACCTTCAGAGCACAAGGCGCAGGAGGTCAGAATGTCAATAAAGTAGAAACTGCTGTAAGGATCAAACATATACCGACAGGAATCGCCATTCAGTGCCAAGAAGCGAGATCGCAACATATGAACAGGGAGAAAGCGCTCAAAATGCTTAAATCTAGGCTTTATGAGATCGAGCTTGAAAAACAGATGGTAGAACGAAATAAAATCGAAGCGGGCAAGATGAAGAATGAATGGGGATCACAGATACGTTCCTACGTGCTAGATGATCGTCGGGTAAAAGACCATAGAACAGGTTTTGAAAGTAGAAATACAGATGCCGTTTTAGATGGAAATATCGATGGATTCTTGAAAGCATTTTTAATGTGGGATGGAAACTAACCGACTCATTAAGTCCTTCAATCATTTCGCTATAGAAGTCAAAGACCTTGACAGAAGTATAAATTTTTATAGAGAAATACTCAAATTTGAAATGTTGCCAAGACCAGCATTTGACTTTGCAGGAGCATGGTTCGATATTGGTCTTGGTCAACAAATGCATCTTATTGAAAATAAAACACTGCAAATT
>JBGSOH010000463.1:0-1592 GCA_041739205.1 Saprospiraceae bacterium | reverse complement strand
CAAGGTTGCCACATGTATTAATAATGGGTACACCTGTGGTATCTGGTGATGGATGACCATTGGCGAGTATTGGGAAAGTATCTCTACATTCAAATGCTGTACCTTGGTGATCATCATAGTTTTTGGGGAAGACGACACTATCGAGTGGTAATCTTATTATGACTATTAACTCTGTACACAAACTTACATTACCTTTTGCATCCGTTGCTTTCCACTTTCGAGTGATGGTTTTGTCTTCATCACGAGCACAATTAGCTTTAGTGAGTTGGTCAGTATATTCCAAGGTTACATCGCTACAAGCATCCCAATTTTTGACTGTATATTTTTTGTTAATGATCGTATCAATATAAGCTGTTGCAGGGAATGGAAAACCCAAAGAATCCGGCTCTGAAGACTTCAAACAAGAAATCGTATCATTCCTACAAATGAACTGTGGCGGATAGTAATCTTCCACTTTAAACTTTCCCCAACAAGTGACTTGTGTGCATCTATGCCCAATTTTAAATGAAATTTCTTGGTCTAGATGTTGCCTTCTAAGTATATTATCAGGAATCAATGCACCAGATTGGTCATGCAACGTGATGATATAATTAGAATAAGGAATCTGTGGATTCGACTGCAACATGGTGATGCTGACAGGTTGAATACACTGTTCGTTTAAAGAGATATTGAGATTATTATTACAGAAAATCGGTGGCGCAGGTTGGAAAAATATGCGCACTTCATCAGTGACTTTTGCTTGTGGATTATTGACAGGCGCGTCAGAAATTAGCATTAAAGAATAGGAACCCAATATTTTGTCGTTAGGGCCAGGAACATAAGTTGGATTTGCAGAAAAACGAATAGTGGAAACATTTCCAGGCATAAACTTACCATCTCCAAGTGTAATCCAATCTCCATCAGATACATCACCAGAAATAGTAGCATTTAGGACGGACATATTTAGGTTTTCATTCAGACAAATGTAAGTATCACTCCCAGCGAATACATTTATAGCAGCAGGTGGTTGGAGATTTATCGAAAACCAAACAGTGACGATCATTGTCAGAGCGACAACAGATAAGGTCAAAGATGATATTTTATTTAAGGTTTTCAATTTATATTAGCATTATTTGTAAGATATTATTACCTTTAAATACATTATATACATATTACAAATTTTAATAATGCAAAAATGATACCAAATTTAAAACTAGCACTTTGTAGAACAGTCAATACAATTACAATAAATTGATTACCAATTAATTAAAATCTAATTTTGACAAATTAAAAGTAGAGTTCTATTAGTAGAATAGTTATAAAATTGACTACTTTACCAAATAAATAATGATTTCGAAATAAAATAAACCCTTTTCTAAAAAAATACTGCTAAAACATTTGAAAAATTATTAATAGTCGTACATTTATCTCTCAATAGCCATGGATGCCACATATTACATGGTCAATATTTATTCATTTTTAACTCAACAAACATCTTTCACATGAGGACATTCTTTACAATTATTACCTGTTTATTTTTGGGTTTAAACCTTAGTGTTGCCCAAGTTAGTTTTTCTGATAATTTTGATTCTTACACAGATGGCGCTTATTTA
>JBGSOH010000418.1:0-2322 GCA_041739205.1 Saprospiraceae bacterium | reverse complement strand
TATTTGCGAAACTGAACTGACGTATATATCCAACATACCATCATTATTGATATCAACGATGCTCACTCCTGTACTCCAAGTAGAATCATATTTAATATTCGACTTTGAAGTGACATTTTCAAACTTCATTTTACCTGAATTCAGATATAACTCATTTGGCACTTGATTTCCAGTAAAAAACAAATCTATAAGTCCATCATTATTAAAATCTCCTGCACCAACGCCACCTCCATTATAAAAATATAAATAATTAAAAATATTTCTTTCAAGTGTTGTTGTAAGATCATTTGAAAAATTAATTCCTGTTTGACCTTCTTCTAAAAGTTGGAATAAAGCTATGTCTTTACTTTTGTTTTTACAAGATGTCAAAAATAAAATGATCGCAACAAAAACGATAAATGATTTTACAGCTAAATTCATTATTGCGGTTTTTCATTTCTAATAAAAATAAAAGGTTCATCATTATTTCTAGCAACTATATACAGTTCTTTTTGATTAAATTTCTGAATTTGTTTGGATACACCTTTAATATCTATTCCAACATCTTCTTGTGATTTAACTAAAAAATTTCCTTTTCTATCGTTTATTAAAACTAAGCCAGGATTACAATCTAGTTGTCCAAATTGGGCTTGAAAACCTTCTTTATTACCAACTATAATTAAGTCTATGAATCCATCATTATTAATATCTGTTGGAAGTGCATCATTGAGCGAAGACAACTGAACTTCATTTGGTAATTCTTTCATTGTAAAATTACCTTTACCATCATTTATCGCTATATAAGAAGTTACATATTCAATAGACTTTATATCGGCGTCATCTATCATGTTGCCTAGTAACTCATAAATATTCTTTTTTGAATAGTCTTGATGTTTCAGATTTTTTTTCTTCAAAATGTTCAACTGTTCTACCATCTCTCTTTTCATGGTGACAGTGTAGTCTGAATTATTTATTGTTCGTGTCAAAATTTTTTCTGGCATTCCATTACCGTCAAAATCCTTTATAAAAAGCTTAAGTGGCATTTTTTCTTTATCAAAAAGATACCCGTTGCTTCCCATATTCCCAAACACCAAATCAATGTCACCATCATTGTCTATATCTGTTGATGTAATGGATTGCCACCATCCTGCATATTTATTGAGTGTATTTTCTACTTCAACAAAACTTTTTCCATCATAATTAAATATACGTGGAGCCATCCATTCTCCTACAACAATTAATTCATTCTTTTTGTCATTATTTATATCTACCCAAACTGCATCAGTGATCATTCCAGCATTTCCAAGTTTAGAGTTATTTATTTTAAGTACTTCTTCAAACTTTCCATTACCTTTATTTTCGTAAACAAATGATTGTGCAGATACTCCATACTCACCTGGATAAGACCGAGAACCTACAAATAAGTCCATGTCTCCATCTTTGTCAAAGTCAAATGGCAAAGCAATTGATGTGTTCAATCCGTTTAGTGGTAGTGCTGCGTAATCAATCTGAAAATCACCTTTACCGTTGTTAATATACAATCTGTCTTGCATATATATAGTACTTGGAGGACCATTATTGCCACCAGACCCTACAAAAAGATCTAAATTTCCGTCTCCATTTGCATCAAAAAATATAGCTTCAGTATCTTCCCAAGCAGCAAAATCTGAAAATATCTTAATCGGTTTCTTTGTAAATCCATTCGGTTTACCTAGGTATAATTGTCCTGCTTGTCCAGCACCACCACAAATATAAATATCTTCTATTCCATCATTATCTACATCACCTATGGCTATTTTAGGACCTTCTTTTGATAACATGATCGGTGTGTTTCTTTCATAATAAAAATCTATAAAATCATCTTCTTCATGTTTATCCAAGTGGAAACTTATTTCTGAAAAAAGTGGTTCTTTTTTTGCTACAATGACCCATGCTTTTGATTTTTCTTCAGCTTGATAAATTGTATGATACTGATTTATAGTTGGTTTTAGGATAGTGCTTTGTGTATGATTCGGCCAAATGAATGTAATGGAATCAATTACCGTGTTTGATCCAATTCCTACGTTTATTCTGGGATCCATCGATGATTGAAAACCTCTATTTGGTATATGCTCCCTCCTAAGTATTTGGCAACCACAATGTACATTTACAATAGTGCCAATAGCATTAATATTCGGTGTTGTTCCTTTTAAAGTAATTCCTATAAAATTATTTTTTGTTATTTCCCTAGATTTGTTTCTATAAACTAGAGCAGGTTGGTTTACATTATTTATAATCAAATCGAGATCGCCATCATTGTCTAAATCTACGTAAGCTGCACCATTAGAAAATGTTTTTTCTTTA
>JBGSOH010000193.1:0-3287 GCA_041739205.1 Saprospiraceae bacterium | reverse complement strand
TAAATGTTTTCGGAAATTAGTGACTTAATTACAATTTTCAATGACCACAGCATATCCCTGCCCCACTCCGATACACATAGTAACTAATGCATATCGTTTGCCTGAATGACGCAACTGTAACGCTGCCGAAAGTAAAATCCGACTACCTGACATACCAAGCGGATGGCCCATTGCAATGGCGCCGCCATTAGGATTGACACGTGGATCATCGTCTTTTACACCCAAAGCTCTCAAACATGACAATACTTGCACAGCAAAAGCTTCATTGATCTCAATAATGTCCATATCATCTATGGAAAAGCCAGCTTTACGGAGCGCTTTATTGGATGCATCTACAGGTCCAATACCCATGATTCTTGGCTCAACACCTACAACAGCTGATGAAACAATCTTTGCCAATGGATCTAAACTGTAATCTGAAATGGCACTTGACGAAGCTATTAACAATGCTGCTGCGCCGTCATTTAGTCCTGAAGCGTTTCCTGCTGTGACCGTTCCTTCTTTGCGGAAAGCAGTGCGCAATGCTGCGAGTCCATCTAGGGAAGTTTTGTCTTTTATGAACTCGTCTGTATCAAATATTATGGGTTCACCTTTTTTTTGTGGCAAAAGTACGGGTGTGATTTCTTCACTCAATCTCCCGCTATTCCTTGCTTGTGTTGCTTTTTGTTGCGATAAAAAGGCATATCTATCTTGGTCTTCTCTAGATACTTTGTAAATATCTGCTAAGTTTTCAGCTGTTTCTCCCATAGCGTCTGTGCCATACATGGTTTTCATTTTCTGATTGACAAATCTCCAACCAAAACTTGAATCAAACATTTCTGAATCACTCCCAAAAGGAGAAGAAGCCTTGGATGTCACCCAAGGTGCTCTTGTCATATGTTCTACACCTCCTGCAATTACTAATTCACCATCACCACACATGATACTTCTACTCGCATGAATTACTGCAGAAATACCAGAAGCACAGAGTCTATTAACAGTTTCACCAGGGACGGTTTGTGGTAAACCAGCAAGTAACAGTGCCATTCTTGCTACATTTCTATTGTCTTCTCCTGCTTGATTAGCACATCCTAGAATGACTTCATCGATTTTATTTCCTGGGATTTGTGGGTATTTTTCCATCAAAGCTTTGATAGGAATCGCAGCCAAATCATCTGCTCTCACACTTGACAAACTACCTCTGAAACTTCCTATGGCAGTTCTTAATCCACCAACTATATATGCTTGATTTAACATTCGAACTTTATTTGGCGCAAAGTTACATAAAATCAGGGCTTTTGTGCAAGGGATAGACCGTAATCCATCAAATCTTCATCGTAACAGACCAACCAAAATGATCTGACATAGGATTTTGACCATCTAAACATCTACTTTGGTGAAGTACTTTTGGAGATCTGTTATCGTAAGATTTATAGAAGATATAGTCTAGTTTTGATGGTCGTTCAGTCGAAGAAACATATTTGTTGCAATTGCTGTCGGATGTAAAATCGTGGTCTTCAAGTGTAGGTTTTGAATCTGTAAAAGACATATTATTTTGTATATAATGATATGCGTTAGAAGGAGCCACGTCAGGGTGATGAATATTGATATCACCAACCATAAACGTCGGATTTGTTTTATCTAAAACTTTATCCAAGATTGTTTTCATATATGAAAGTTGCTGCATTCTCATAACTTCAGCGTGTTTATTATCTCCTGCGTAAAGATGTGTATTTACAATATTGATTTGTCTATTTCCATATTTTATAACTGACAAAAGAAAACCTTTACTGCCAATTTTTTCTATAATGGATGTTTTATCAGAAGTAGCATATTGGTAGAATTTTTCTTCAATGATTGGGTAAATAGATAACGTCATCAATCCACCAAAACAATCTTTTTCTACAAAAGGTACAATCTCTTTACTGCATCTATAATCACTAAAGGTATAATATTTTTTTCCTAAATGTGACAACAGATTATCTCTTAATCGTGGATGAAAAGTTTCTTGTAAACAAATGATGTCTTTATTTAAGTCAAAAATACTATCAGCCATACTTATAAATCTTCGATCGTGGTCATGGCCAAATAATTCTATAGGCAAGCCCCAAGTATTATAACTTAGGAGATCAAGAATGCCTTGACTTTGACGAATGGATAAAGCATGATCTTCATAGTATTTTAAGGCTAATGTAGTTTCAAATTTAGGAAGATTTATGGATTGACCCAATGTAATAAAAAGACAAAAAAATATAAAAAGACAGCTACGTATCATAAGATATTTCGTTTGGTGTTTTGATACACAAAAGTCTTTAAGTGCTGTTAATTCATTGTATATTAGTTATTAATGAATTATTAATTTTCAAATTTTATTTAAGATTGTGAAAGACGCTCAAAAACTTGAACATAACCTAGACACATCTTTTCCCATGAAAAATGTTGTAGCGTATAATCCCGAACTTGGGTATCAAATAAAACTTTATTTCGGCTTAGTTCTTTAATTTTATTTGCCCAAATCTCAGGTTTTTCGCTTTCTAATAAAAACCCATTTTTACCATCATGAATAGCATTGGTAATACCTTCCATATTGGCCGCCAAAACAGTTTTACCCATTATTGATCCTTCTAAAGCTACCAAACCAAAGCCTTCCATATCACCTTTTACTTTGATATTGGGCATGACCATCAAACTGGCGTTTGATATGATTGCGACCTTATCTTCTTCAGAAACTTTCCCACACAAAATGACATTTTTATTTGTTTCAGATTCATCTCCAAGTGCTTTGGCATCAGTCGCTTTTCCCAAAAAAAGTGAAACTAATTCTTGCATCTTCTTTGGCAGCAGATTGAACCAAAACGAATCCGAAACTTTAACATCACCAATGTGCACAAACTTAAATCTATCATCCAACAAAGGCATTACATTTTGGGCAAACCAACTGAAACCCTTGCGTTTCACAGGTCTTCCAATAGCCAAAATGATAACAGAATCATCTTTTATTTCGTATTTATTTAAGATAGATAAATCAGTATTATTTGTATTCTCATTGAGTACATCTTCTACACCATTGTCTACAACAAAAAGTTTATTTTCATCAAATCCCCTGTCTATACAAGCTTGTTTGGTGGCATCACTCACACAAATAAATGCATCAAATCTTTGAAGTTTTCGTAACAGATATTTTTGATACAAACTCAAAGGAAATACTACATCTAAGCCATGAAAAGTCACCACAATTTTAATGTCTTCCACACGAATGTTGAGCAGGTGAAATATTGCTGCTATGAGACCATCGTTGAGATGGATGA
>JBGSOH010000338.1:0-2982 GCA_041739205.1 Saprospiraceae bacterium | reverse complement strand
ACCCTTATTGGGGAATAGTAAATACTATTATCAAAATCAATAATCTTAAGTCTATAAAAGTTAAATCCTACACTTATACCTTGATCGATAAAATTATAATTACCTCCTGAATTCCCCTTAGAAGGAATAGATTTTATGGTTTCAAATTGGATACCATCCATACTATGTTGTACATCAAATAAATAGGTGTTTTTTTCTGACGCTGTATGCCAATTCAAAACAATACTTTGATCATCTATATTATCCGTAGTGAATTCTGTCAAATTTACTGGCAGTACTTTTGCTGATTCGGGAGCACCCGCATTGATCCAATCCCTAATTTTTGCAACTTCTTTTTCTTCCATTTTTTGACCATCAACCAGCATTGGCTCACCACAAAAGTCTACCAAAGAAGATATTTTTTGATATAAAAAACTAGTATTTGCATCAAACTTTGTAATAATCTCACCACCACAACTGGTCGTAGTAGCGCTATTAAATATACCATTGTAATCAGAAAAACTCCAACTCACAGCACTATTGTGACAAGTATTACATTTATTATTCTCGAGGATAGACTTTATTTGATCGAAGTCAGAAATGCAATATTCTGGAGCACCAAACTCTATCCAAGTTTCTATGGCTAAAAGATCTTGATCACTCATTTTGATTTGGCCAAATGGCATTGCATTTCCACATGCCGTAGGTCCACCGTTGAGTTTGTCAATTAATAAACTTGCATTTGGTTTTCCGTGTACAATAATTTTGGAATTGCATTTAGAATCCAAAAACATATCGGAGTAGCTATCATAATTCCATGGATTGATAAGGCTTCCATTATAGTGACAGTTTGCACATTTATTTCTGTCTAGAATACCTTTTATATCGTTGTAGCTGTAATGTTTCTCTCCATTTATTTCACAAGACTGACCATAAGACATCTTCAAAATGCCCAACATCATAATCAATAATATGGCTAATCTATGTTTCAAGGTTTCAGGATAAATACAAAAATTATTCAAATATATACCTTTTTTATGAGAGTGAACTATTTTTTGAATAATTGTCTAATTGTTTACATATTCTTGAAAACATAAAAAGGAGGTTGCCCTCCTTTTTATATTAGATGTTACTTAAATTATTAACTATCTAAGTTATTTATTTTTTTAATAAATCTCTGATTTGTGTTAGCAATTCTTCCTGTGTAGGACCCACTGGTGCAGCTGGAGCTTCTGGTGCAGGTGGATTAATTTTTTTGTACACTTGCATGACATAATAAAGTATAACAGAAAGAATTAAGAAATTGATAATGGTGTTAATCCATTTTCCGTAGTTAATAGCTACTTCTGGAATATCACCTTCTGCTGCCTTTAATACTAATTTCATATCTCCAAAATCCACACCACCTACCAACAACCCCAATGGAGGCATAATAATATCAGCTGTAAATGATGACACAATACTACCGAATGCACCTGCTACGATAACACCGATAGCCAAATCAAGAATGTTTCCTTTAAATAGGAAAGACTTTAAATCGTTTAACATAATGAGTTAATTTAAATTGGTTTTAAAACTTTGTTTTATATAGAGACGAAGGTAGTGATAATAGGTAACACATTGTGCGGATGATTATGACTTTTCTGACTGAAAAATAAAACTTATATTGACATGCATAAAAAAAGGCTGTCAAAATGACAACCTTTTTTATTACTTCATTAGACACCAAGTCTATCTGTTTATTTATTCAATTCAGCTCGGATTTGGTTTAGCGCTGATCCCCATTTGACCCAGTCAATTTGAGCTTGGTTGTAAGTATGGGCAACCTCAATTTGTTCTTTTGTGCCATCAGCATGATCCAATTGAATAACCAAGTTTTGACCAGGTTGCATACTGTTGAAACCTAAAATGGAAATCATGTCGTCTTGTCTTACTTTGTCGTAATCAGCTACATTGACAAAAGTCAAAGCTAACATTCCTTGTTTTTTTAGATTGGTTTCGTGGATTCTGGCAAAAGACTTAACCACCACTGCTTTTACACCCAAAAATCTTGGTTGCATCGCTGCATGTTCTCTTGACGATCCTTCACCATAATTCTCCTCACCAAATACGATGGTTCCTAAACCTGCACTTTGATAAACACGAGCAGAATCAGGAACAGCCATATATTCACCTGATGTATAATTTAATACTTTATTTGCTTCGTCATTAAATGCATTAACAGCTCCGATAAGTGTGTTGTTTGCTATATTCTGAAGGTGACCTCTATAAGTCAACCATGGACCTGCCATAGATATGTGGTCTGTCGTACACTTTCCTTTTGCCTTAATCAACAACCTCATCCCTACTACCTGATCTGGTGTGATAGGTTCGAATGGCTGTAACAATTGTAATCTATCAGAATCTGGAGCTACTTTTACATTCACGCCACTTCCATCTTCAGCTGGAGCTATAAATCCTGCATCTTCCACGTCAAACCCTCTTGGTGGCAACTCCATACCTGTTGGCTCATCTAACATGACTGACTCGCCATTTTCATTGATTAATGCATCTGTCATAGGGTTAAAATCCAATCGTCCAGCAAGTGCAATAGCCGTCACAATCTCTGGTGAAGCTACAAATGCGTGTGTATTTGGGTTACCATCAGCTCTTTTTGAGAAGTTTCTATTAAAAGAGTGGATGATGGTATTTTTTTCTTTTTTATCTGCTCCGAATCTATCCCATTGACCAATACAAGGACCACAAGCATTTGCAAACACAGATGCTCCAATATTCTCAAAAGTATCTATAAATCCATCTCTCTCGATGGTAAATCGTACTTGTTCAGAACCTGGTGTAATGGTAAATTCAGACTTCGTTTTAAGGTTTTTATCCAATGCTTGTTGCGCTATGGATGCTGCCCTTGAGATATCTTCATAAGATGAATTTGTACATGACCCTATCAATCCTACCTTTACTTCTACCGGCCAATCTTGACCTTTATCAGCCAAAACTTCTTTCATT
>JBGSOH010000330.1:0-3348 GCA_041739205.1 Saprospiraceae bacterium | reverse complement strand
TGAATAGTTACCTTGTGCTAATTTTAAGAAATAAATGCCAGGCATCAAATGATCTTCTAACGAGATAGATAGTTCTTGGTCTACTCCTATTTCTAGGTTGACATTAGATGATAACATGGATTTACCTTCTGCATTAAATATTGTATAATTTAGTACATCGGAATCAGCCGTACTGTATTTTAGTACCAATTGTGATGAAACAGGATTTGTCATCAATCTGAATGAAGTTTGGCCTACAACTTCTTTTTCACGAATGACAAGACTTATGTTGTTTGCTTGCAAATCAGTAAATATTGCAGACATTTTACCATTTTCTTTCTCCAATGATTTAAGATCCAATTTATCGTGAGCTATATCGAAACGAGCAATGACATCACCCACTTTTAATAGCTTTTGATAAGGACTGTAAGCTACCATACGGACATGATCTCCTTGTATAAAGACTTCAGAATCGTCAAAAATATCATTACCCTTTGCATAATTTGTAATCAATTGTTCTGCATTTGGATAAGTTAAAAACAGTTGTAGCCCTTCTGCCGGAACTTCACTTCCGGCTCTTAGTACCAATTGTTCTACCCCATCCATAAATTCTTTAGACACAACGATTTCTATGTTTTTATTTCTGTTTTCTACATGTTCATCCGTTTGGACCTGACCTGTGGCAGTACCATTGACATCACCAATTTTTACTGCTATAAAATCCAAACTATCTACATCAGAAGCTAGATTATTTACGACAATAGTACTATTATAATTGTATGGCGAATTATTCGATGTAAAAGTAAAATCCTTTGGTACAAATACCCATGAAGGCAGGTTATTCGGAAACGAAACTTTAATCCCCAAAATCAACTTACGTAGTTCCACTAAGTCTATTGCACTCACACTTTTACTAGAATTAATATCTGCAGCTATGAGTTTGTATGGATTGTCAAATGGTGCAATAGCAAGAATATGTCTTTGTATCAAGACTAAATCTGTAGTCGTCACACCATCTAATGGATTAATGTTGAGCGTTGGTTTTATCTCATATTCTCTTCCCAAAGGCAATGAATCGACAGTATATAAACCTTGATTATTAATGACTTTTGCCTTATTATTCTCAACGCTATTTACGGTGACAGTTGTGCCAATAGGAACTTTATTATTTAAGCTGACTATTCTACCACTGACACTACCATTTGTGATCAAGTCAGGACATAGATTGGCATTATCCTGCAGGATTAATTCTACAGGACAAAAATCTTGATTGCCACTTTCGTCTGTTACAGTCATATCTAACATGATAGATTGACTGACGCCATCAAGAATATCCGCACAATCAAATAATAATCCAGCACTTTTTGTACTTGGGATCCACACTTGTGCCAATCCAAGATTATATTGAGCAAGTGTAGATATTTGACCTTGACCCGTAAAATAATGTTGTTCATTTATTCTACTTAAAACAGGTAAAGCATCGTCAAAAGTAAACCACAAATCAGAAGTATCTGTACAGTTGTCATAACTTCCTAAATCAAAATCTTTTGCCCAAACTTCTATCATACCATTTGGCTGCATCAATGGCAAAGTAATCGATGAGATACAATATGGAGATGGATTTTTACAATCCACAATCGTCACTACTTGGGTACAAATAGAAAAATTACCACATTGATCGCTCAATCTCCACGTAACGGTATGACTTCCATATGGTAAATCATGTTTAAGATGTGCGGTATTTCCATTTATGTCTACACTTCCATTACGATCTATATCTATAGTATATGACCAGATCAAATCTGTGACATCTGTACAAGAATCTACACCTGTCATCGTCAAATCTACATTTCCAAACTGACAATCTGTATCGTATGAACAAATCGTAGTATCTCTACAAATACTAGTAAATTGTGGTTTATCGGTATTATGCAACTTTATAATCTGAACATATGGTCCCCATTTTCCGATGCTATTAGATCCATTAAACTGACACCAATCGACGACGGTCCACGTTCTTAGTATTTTTAAACAAGCGCCATCTGCAATATAAAAGGGAGCATCCTCATATGTTGCGGAAATAGTACCACATTGACTATTGGTAAAAGTAGGCATACCTGTCGTTTCAGGCAATGTTTGTGATGATTTACATCCATCTGCTTGATAATGTGCCGGCCAAGTGATATTACTTTCATCAAAAGGATCAGGATTTAAAACAGTAATAATCTGTGTACAAGAATCTTTGAGTCCTCCACCGTCCGTTGCAATAAATATCCTTCTGATCTGTCCTGTAAAACAATGAATATCCAACTCATATCGTTGACTAACGCTAACTATACAATTGTCTGAAGCTAGCCCATCTTGACCTACGATACCATTGTGATAAAAGTTATTTACCACGACATTTTTTCTATCTGAAGCTTTGGTCACCACTTTGCCGAAATCATTTAGATGGTTGACATCATAAAAATCGGTACAAGCGAGTGTTATATTTGGAGGACAAGTGATCGTTGGTTTTATTTTATCTTCTACAGTAACTTCAACCATACAAGTATTTTTGTTACCATAGATATCAGTCACTTGGAAGGCCACCATTTGTTTGGTACCTAATTCTGCACAACAAAAATCTACATAATCGCCAAATGCAGTGTTATTGCCACAGACATCGACCATCTTTCTGACTTTATAGTTTAAAATGGCACAATTATCAGTACTACCATTATCAAAAGTAAATGCAAAAACCCGAGCAAATCCATTATTGTCCAAAGATGTTTTTGTAAATTGATTACAAACCGCATTTGGTGTAGCTTTATCTACTACTTTTATTGGAGTCCTACACGTGGATGTGTTATTACAAGCATCTGTGACCACATACTCCAAACTAAACTGGCCAACAGGCAATTTATTGAAGAATGGGCCTTGACCGTTCACTAATATAAATTGATTGGCGAGTGCTCCGTTATTAGCATACAAATTATAAGCAATTCCATAAGATGAACAATCAGATACATTCACGGGAGACTGGATGGCTACTAAATCTGTAGCACATATATATGGTGACGACTGCAATACAATACTATCACGACATATTAACTCAGGGCCTTTGCTATCTTTTACTAAGATGATTTGGTTTCGAGTAATACTCTCAGAAGTACACCACTCTATTAAAAACCAAGAACGTACGATCTTAAAACTTTGTCCACAAAGTTCAAATTTAGTATCCGTCATTTGGTATTCAAGGTTGCCACATGTATTAATAATGGGTACACCTGTGGTATCTGGTGATGGATGACCATTGGCGAGTATTGGGAAAGTATCTCTACATTCAAATGCTGTACCTTGGTGATCATCATAGTTTTTGGGGAAGAC
>JBGSOH010000324.1:0-2812 GCA_041739205.1 Saprospiraceae bacterium | reverse complement strand
GGGAGAAGTAAAACTAATGCCCAAGATATATGCACAGACGAGAATGGCTTATGTATTTAAGAATAAAGCAGAGTCTGGCGAAATTCGAACGTTCCGTCCTGACTTACAAAATGCGTCTTTAACAAATAAGGAATTGACCTTTAATGTGGATGTATTATATGAACCTATAAAAAACAGTAAAATTGGACTAGGTATAGGTATGATTCATAAATTGAATTCTCAAGTAAGCGAGAATTTCTTCTATAAAGACCCACTAATAAAATATTTTAGCCCTAGTTTATTATATAATGCGTCCGTGGTTGTAAATCATAATTGGGGAAGACTTGGACTTAATTTTAGATATTTTTATCTTTTTAAGTCTGAATATATTAATAGTATTTATTCGGGAATACTAAATGATAAGTCAGGAATGACAATGGGAATTAGTTATAAACTATTGGGCTATTCAAAACAAAAGTAGTTTGTATGTAGGCCGTCTTATATTATTATGTTCAATCCTTCTGATAAATATTGTTATTTTAAAATATCAAAATTAATAATATTGTTGCCCACTCGAAAATTTATCAACCTAATTTAGATTTTCCACCATAAATTGAAATACTTTTGGTGTAATTTTGGTTTAATACATTATGATAGGAATAGTAAACAAGTATAGTTTTATCTTTTTTCTGATAGCAAGCTCAATTTGTTATGGTCAAAAAGTGACAGTTTCTAATGAAATAAACGTCAGAAACAATTACTCTTATGAAGTTCTGCCCAATATTGGTGACCACATTTTATTCTACCATGACCGTGGTTTTGAACAAAACTTCGAAATATTTGACCAGAATCTTCGATATAAAACGGCAAGACAGCCTGAATTTGAGAAAAAAAATATTCGCCCTATTGGCATTACACCTTTGGATTCTGCATTTAACTTTTACTATACATATAAAGATGAAGGCGTTACCTACATTCGAGTCAATCAATATGACAAATATATTTCGTTAATAGATTCTTCTACACTATTATCTAAAGTTAGAAAATCGGCGACAGGTAATCCTCGTTTTGCATTTTCAAAAGATAAGTCTAAAGTTGTCATTTTCACGCCTGATGATCGAAATTTAATCATCCAACTTGTAGATAATATAAATTTGACAACTATTTATGAGTTTACAATTACAGTCAAAGATTTTAACTTCAAAACGGATTTTGAAAAATTAGTAGTGGGTAACGATGGCCAATTATTTATAGTAGGTCGAGCATCTTCTTTTTGGAATAAAAAAAGCGAACAGAGTTTCACTCTTATCAAAATCAAAAGCCCCCAAGATATTTCTTTGCATTTATTTACACCAGAAGCTGATATTATTACGGACTTGATAATGGATTTTGATGAGAAAAATCAAAAACTCGTCTTGGCAGGATTTACTAGTTACGGAGATGAAGGTCGAGCTAATGGATATTTTGGGTTTTCGATCTCTCCGACAGAGCTACCAGAAGATGCTGAGATCCTGATCAATAGATTTTCTATGGAATTTATGGCGGATGTGTCTGGAAAAAAGCCAGGAAAAATAAAAGAGTTAGAGAATTTTGTGATCAAAGATGTGATCGTAAGAAATGATGGTGGTGTAATCATTGTGTCTGAAATGGTCAAAGAGTTTACTAGGAGGTCACAAATGAACACACCTGGTCAGTTTGGTGATTATTTTCCACCACGTGGATTTATAGACTATTATCATGAAGATCTCATCCTTTTTGCAACCTATGCAGATGGTAAGGAACATTGGAAAAAGATATTGTTCAAAAAACAATTTTCTCAAGATGATGATGGGATATATTCATCTTATTTTCTTTTTAAAACACCATCTAGACTTCGATTGATCTATAATGACGAAATAAAAAATGCCAATACAGTTAGCGAATATGTGCTAGACCCTACGGGTGATGCCGAGAGGAAAAGCGTATTGAGTACAGAATACCAAAATTTAAAACTCAGATTTAGGGATGCGATACAGACTGGGCCACAAAGTATCATAGTGCCTAGTGAGAAAAGCTGGAAGATCAACCTTGTCAAAATCGATTTTGATTGATAAACCTGTAAATGATCAAGATTGAGGATCATTCATTTTCAATATATTAAACTTATTTTCTTGCTTTTTAATATCTTTACGCTAAAATTTATACCATATTGGACAATTCATTTGTACTCGAATTTGATGTCGTAGATATTTATCAAGAACAAAACCTTGTGCTAAGCAAAGTTGATTTCAAGCTTGCTCCTGCTGAGACATGTTATATCATAGGCAAGTCAGGAAGCGGTAAGACTAGTTTTCTAAAGACTATTTACGGCAGTATTCCTTTAGTTTCAGGAAAGGCTACGGTGGCAGGATTTGAATTAAATGGATTGGACCCTAAACAAATTCCTTTTCTACGAAGAAAACTAGGTATGGTTTTTCAGGATTTTATTTTGTTTGAAGATTGGTCTGTTGGTAAAAATCTAATGTACATTCTAGAAGCTACTGCTTGGAAAGATCGTGGACAAATGACAGCTAGGGTACTCCAAGTGTTAGAAATGGTAGGTCTTAATGGTTACGAGAAAAAACCTGTGACATCGCTTTCTGGTGGAGAGCAACAACGGGTAGTCATCGCTAGGTCTTTACTTAATAATCCACCCATCATCATAGCTGACGAACCTACAGGAAATTTAGATCCCGATACAAGTGACGAAATTTTATATTTACTTAACAGACTCTCCAGAGAATTTGGCACTTCTATCATCATTGCGACACACGACTACAGATTGATTCAAAAATTTCCTGCTCGTGTCTACAAA
>JBGSOH010000263.1:0-31175 GCA_041739205.1 Saprospiraceae bacterium | reverse complement strand
TATTCATGTCTACTATTACACACATGTGAGTCGCAATTATTGGCCAATTAATAGTATTGAAGATTTACATCCTTTTCCACTATTGAGATTACCTGATTTTTTTACGGATAAGGAATGGAATTTTAGTATTTTACTTCCTGAGAGCCATGCGGTTTTAATTTCAATAATTTATATTTCTCTTTTTGTAGCTTTATCTTACCGTAGTTTTATGAAAAGAGATATCTAAGGCAGATTTGTTTATCATATTATTCGAATAATGAAACATACCATCGACTGTCGTGGACGACTTTTGGATCTTAGTACACCTATTGTTATGGGTGTTATCAATGTTAATGAAGATTCGTTTTTTGCAGATTCACGGAGTTTGGATGCTGATGTCGTTCTTGAAAAAGCTTCAAAAATGCTTTCTGAAGGAGCTTCAATTCTTGACTTGGGTGCTATGTCTAGTAGGCCTGGAGCTGCCATCATTGATGAAGAAACTGAAGTCAATCGCTTGATACCTGTTATTCGGACTTTGTTAAATGAGTTTCCTGATGTGATCATATCCATTGACACGATGCATAGCACTGTTGCAAAGGCATGCGTTGAACAAGGAGCATCGATCATTAACGATATTTCAGCTGGTAATTATGATGCAAAAATGATGGAGACGGTAGCAAATTTAAATGTTCCATATGTCATGATGCATATGCAAGGTTTGCCGTCCGATATGCAACTAAATCCTAGTTATGATGATGTTGTGATGGATATTTTAAAATATTTTGTTAAAAAAGTTCATCAGGCAAAGTCTATTGGCATCAAAGACATTATTTTAGATCCAGGATTTGGTTTCGGTAAGACCCTTGACCATAATTATGAATTGATGAAGTCCTTAGAGCAGTTTTTGATTTTTGAATATCCTGTTTTGGTAGGTATTTCTAGAAAATCTATGATTAATAAATTGCTAAACATAAAAGCAGCAGACGCACTTAATGGCAGCACTGCATTACACATGTATGCTCTACAGAAAGGCGCAAAGATACTACGAGTTCATGATGTAAATGAAGCTGTAGAATGTATAAAAATCTATCAAAAACTTAACGGAAATTAAATATTACTTTTATATCTTGATTGGCCTTCGTTGATGTAAATGATTAATGAAGTGTTAAAGCGCATTATGTTAAATAAGAAAGTCATAACTTTAACCGTTAATTTGAGTTTATACCTAAGGTTATAAAGTATTTGTGGATAATAATTTAAATACAAATGATGAGCCAGCTAAAAAAAAGGGTTTCTTTTTTTGGGTGAAGCGCATATCAATAGGTTTACTATTTTTTATAGTAGCTTGTTTACTCCTATTGCAAACTTCGGTCGTCCAAACTTACCTATCGTCCAAGATTACAAAATATATTTCAGATGCTACTGATTTTATAATTACAACTGAGAAAGTCAAGATCAGTCCATTCGATGGTTTGATTTTGGATCAAATTACGATTTCAGATGCACAAAATGATACTTTGTTTAGTGGTGGAGCGATAAATATCTCGTTGCGTAAAAATCTATTTTTTTTATTAAATAATGAATTAGATTTGTCTTACATCGGCCTTCAAGACATAGATCTGAATGTTATTACTGAATTGAATGAGACGGAATCTAATCTTAGCAAGTTTATAAGCAAACTTTCTTCTCCTAAAGATCCTTCTTCGACAAAATCAAAGCTCATCATCCAATTGAAAGAGATAGATTTAGATAATATTACCGTAAAATTGGATGATAAAAACAAAGGTAAATATGATCTGATCCATCTAGAACATGGAAATATTGATATCAATTATCTAGATTGGGTTTGTAATGAGTTTGATATTTATGATGTTGAATTGACGGGACCTTCATACCATACTTACATTTATGAATACGATTGCCGTCCTGAAGTAGCATTGGATGTCAGACAAATAGAAGAAAAGGCTGCTGTAATATCAGAGCAGAAATATCCAACTATTATTACGTTGCGTAATTTTTCAGTGGAAGAAGGTCATTTCGGTAAAACCAATTCATTATTAACGTTGCTTCAAGCTAATGTGGGGAAATTAGATTTTAATAATTTTTATTTTGAAGACATATCACTCAGTGTCAAAAATTTAAGATACCATGATGAAGAAGGATTAACTCTAGACCTTAAGAAACTAAGTGCAAATGATAATACGGGTTTTCCTATTCATGAAATAACATGTGATTCCATCTTCATAAACGGGACGAATGCAACACTTCCCAACTATTCTATTAGCTTGGGTGAAACTTTGATTAAAAATAAATTTAGCTTAAGCTATCTCAGTTTTGATGCTTTTAAGAATTTTGCTAATGAGGTAATCTTAAATACAACATTTGATGAAACGAAAATTTATGTCAGAGATATAGAACATTTTTTACCTTCCATTAGTAATTCGAATTTTATAAAAAATAATGAAAATGAATACATCGAAATAAGTGGTAGATATTTTGGCAAAATATCAAATATTGCTGGTCGGGATGTGGATTTTAAATTTGGAGATAAATTAAGTTTAGCAGGATCTTTTAACACAAGAAATTTATTGGATACTGACAATGCAGTGCTGAATATTAAGCTGGATAGATTTCAGACGAGCATGAGAAAGATAAAAATGCTGTTTCCTAATTTCAATCTTCCTACCAACTTTACAAAGCTTGGGTCTATTAATTTTACAGGAAGGTTTGATGGATATTTGCAAGATTTTGTTGCCTATGGTAAGTTAAATTCAGACCTTGGAATTGCTGAAATGGATATGAGATTAGACATTACCGAAGGTACTAATAAAGCTAATTATTCGGGTGCTTTAAATCTTATAAACTTTAATTTAGGGAGATGGAGTGATAATAGCGATTTTGGGTTAGTTAATTTTAATTCAAAGGTGGAAGATGGACGAGGACTTACCTTAAATACAGTAAAAGCAGATCTAGCAGCAACTGTTAAATCTTTGATTTTCAAAAAGTATACGTACAAGGATTTTAAGATAGATGGAAAAATCGACAAAAATACATTTAATGGTGCTTTTCAAATATCTGATCCAAATATAGATTTTGTGTTTGAAGGAGCATTTGAGTATTTAGAAAATCAAGCTTTTTTAAATTTCAAATCAGATGTAAAAAACATAGATTTATTTGCGCTCAATCTAGCATCTTCTCCATTAAAGATGAGCGGTAAAATGGACATCAATACCGTAGGAAACAATGTGAATGAGTTTACTGGTGATGTGCAAATTAATGATTTGAAAGTGTTCACAAAAGATTCCACTTTTGAGTTGAAGCAAATTATTGTAGACTCCAAACAAAGTGTAAATAGAGGTAAGGTATTATCGGTCACAAGTGATCTAGGAAGTATAGTTATTGACGGAGAATATGATATTCCTAATGTGGTAAGATCAGTGAAAAAAGTCATTTTCACGAACTACCCACATATAACTAAAACATGGAAGGAAGATGTGGCCAAGTTTAAAGTAGACCAAAAATTTGATTTTAATATTAACTTATTAGAGAGCCAAAATTTTTTAAGTCTAATTGGGTTGCAAAATAGTGGATTTAGAAAAGTGATCCTTAAAGGTAAACTTGATACCTACAAAAATGAATTGTCTATTGCATCGACATCACCATTCATTAAGATCAATCAAGATAGCTTCAATAATATCCAAATATTAGTAACATCTAATGACAAATCAGGTGATATCTTAGTTCATATAGACTCTACGTATGCCTTAGGTCGACATTTTAATCCAATTGATTTTCAGACAAATATGAAAGGCGATACCATAGATTTTGCTTTTGATACTGAAAAGCTGATTGATTCACTCGAAAATTTTGATATCCGTGGCAGACTGGTTCCACACCCTAAGGGTTATACCCTTACTTTGGCAGATAATCTATTGATGATGCTAGGTCGGAGATGGACGATTAATCCAAAAAATAATCTTGTTTTTGGTGATCAGTATCTCAATATGGAGAATATGATTTTATCCGATGGATTCAGAAATATTGAGTTAAATGACATAAGTAATAATAGGGGATTGAGTCTTGATATTGACAATTTTGATTTAGATTTTATCAATGGTATTATAAAGTATGACAAAATGAATTTTACTGGTTTGTCCAGTATTTCAGCGCGTGTACCTGATGTTTTTTCTGAGCAAAAAGAAATATCTGCTTACATCAATGTACCTGAATTTTTTATTAACAAAGATAAATACGGTGCAGTCTATATAGATGTAAACAAAGCACCCGGCAAACCATTTAAGACAAATGTTTCAATAGGGGATTTTCTGGCCATCAATGGAACATATGATGAAAAATTAAAAGTAATTGATAGCAGGGTCAAGTTGCGTGAAGCACCTATGTCATTGATTCAATATCTCTTAAAAGATGGTATAAGCAATACAAAAGGGTATATAAATGCAGATATCACTTTTGCAGGACCTTTAAAAACGCCTACACTAATAGGTACTGGGACTGTTAATAAAGGGCAAACTAGAATAAATTATACAGGGGCAACTTACTTTTTTGATAATCAAAAATTACTGCTTACTAATACTGAGATAAATCTTGATGGAGCTGAATTAAAAGATGAAAATGGAAATATTGGTACAGTTAGAGGTGGTCTAGTACATGATTTATTTAGAAAATTTGGGGTAAATGCCACCATTTCTGGAAACAATGTCATCGGGCTTAACACCACAAAAAAAGACAATCCTGATTATTATGGATTTGGTGACGGACGATTATCAGCTGAGTTTCAAGGCTCTTTTGATCGTATAAATATGAAAATCAGTGCCGTCACAGGTCCAGGAACTAAACTCTCCATACCCGTAGATAATTCAAAGGGATCACTTGGGCAGAGTTTTATTAAATTTGTAAAAAATGATCAAAATGGCAAGATTATAAATTCAAAACCATACACTGTCAATGGGATCAATATAGAAATGGACCTTACATTGACACCCGATGCAGAAGTTAGCTTAATATTTAATGAGGCAAAAGGAGACATCATCAGAGGGCGTGGCCGTGGTAATTTGAAGATAGACATTACTAGACAAGGGGCATTCGATATTTTTGGTGAATATGAGATAGAACAAGGTGAATATTTATTTACAGTGCCTGGGCTTCCTGTAGCAAAGCCATTCGTAGTCGAGCGCGGTGGCATTGTAAGGTGGACAGGCGATCCAGTAAATACATCACTAAATATTACTGCTAATTATCGAACTCGGACGTCTATCAAGCCATTCATAGAAGAGTATTTAACGCTTTCATCACTCGAAACACAAAGACTTGCGGAACAAAGATCTGAGGTAGACCTAAGGTTGATATTGGGTGGCACACTCTTTAAGCCTGAGATCAAATTTGATCTTACCTTCCCAAATCTGACAAGTGATATTTCATCCTTTGCAGATAGTAAATTACGTTTGTTGCGTACAAATGAACTAGAGTTAAATAGTCAGGTACTAGGTCTGATAGTTTTTAATTCATTCTTACCTTCTAGTCGAGTTTCAGATGTATTCGGTGCATCTGGTTTACAGTCAGCGGGGATTAATACTTTAAGTGAATTTATTTCTAGCCAATTATCACTATTGCTGACCAATTTGATAAATTCTACGTTAGAAGATAATGGACTTATTTCTGGTGTTGATTTTGAAGTTGGTGTTCGTAATAATAATTTAGCCTTAGGGTCTGCTGCAACATCAAATTTATTTCCTGATGAAATAGAAGTGAGACTTAAAAATAAGTTCAGGTTTATGGATGAAAGACTTTCTCTAAATCTAGGTGGTAATTATGTATTCCAAAACCAAGGTCAAGCTGTAAATCAAGTTTTACCTGACTTTGCTATTGAATTAGAGTTGACAAATGATAGGAAATTAAAAGTACGATTATATGGAAAAGGTGACATCGATCCTACGACACTCACGAGTTTAAGACAAAAATACGGACTTGGAGTCGCTTACAGAACAGAGTTTGGATCAATGTTAGATTTTGAAAAAAAGATGAAAACCAAAATTAGTGATTTGATAGAAAAATAATAACTACTTTAAATTTAACCACTCAAGTTTGTTTAACAAATTATTGTGATTTAAATTTATACTTCCATGTGACTTATGATATTTTTTGGGTCTTAAGGATGTCATTATGTTCAATTATTTTGACAAACAAAACGAAAATCTTTAATCATTTTTTAAACGTAATTAAATTATGTCAATCAACTTATTAAATTTAGCAAAAGAACAAATCACAAGCTCTTTGGCTACGCAAGCAAGTAGTTTTTTGGGAGAGTCAGAATCATCAGTGACTTCATCACTTAGCAGTATGTTACCAACTATTTTAGGTGCATTAGTTCAAAAAACTGCCACACCTACTGGTGCTCAAGATGTCATGAATCTCATGGATAACATTGATCTTAATAGTCTTGGAAATATAGCAGGAATATTAAGTGGAGGATCTAGCAGTGTGAATAATTTATTATCCGTAGGCGGTAATATTTCTAAATTTCTTTTCGGTGACAAAGAAGGTACTATTGTGGATACGCTATCTGATTTGGGTGGATTAAAAAGTGGGTCTACGGCTACACTACTGAAGATGGCAGCTCCGTTATTATTAAGTGTGGTTAGTAATCAAGTCAAAGGAAAAGGCATATCTTTTCTTACTAGTTTGATGGGTAGTCAGGCGAGTTCTCTGAAAAACTTGATCCCAACTGGTGTAAGTAATTTGATGGGTTTTAATGATTTTCAGAGTCAAGTGAGTACTCCTTTAACATCTACAGTAAATGCTAAAGGTGAAAGCAACTGGCTGAAATGGTTGTTACCAGCATTATTGGCATTGTCAGTTTTATATTACCTGGGAACAAAAGGTTGTAGTAAAAAAGTAACTGAATCTACAGATGATATAATAACAGCTATCGATTCTTCTGCCATTAAGGCAACAGATGCTATGGGTTCTGCAGTAGATTCTATGGGTGCTGCAGTAGGTAAATTATTTTCCTACAAATTACCGTCAGGATTTGAGTTAGCTAATGCTAGCGAAGGTGGTATTGAAAATAATTTAATCACATTTTTAGAAGATGCCAATAGAGTTGTAGACAAGGAAACTTGGTTTGACTTTGATCATTTATTATTTGATACTGGCAAAGCAACTTTGCAACCTGAAAGTCAAGTTCAATTACAAAATGTGGCAGAAATTCTTAAAGCATTCCCTAAAGTGAATTTAAAAATAGGTGGCTATACAGATAATCAAGGTGATCCTAAAGCTAACTTAAGATTAAGTGTTGATAGAGCTCATAATGTAAAAAATGAACTAATAAAACTCGGTATCGATGCCAAAAGATTAGAGGCTGATGGTTATGGTGATAAACATCCAATAGGTGATAACGCTACGGAAGAAGGTCGGCAAAAGAACAGAAGAATTTCTGTAAGAGTAACTCAAAAATAGATTAGTCATAGAAAACAGGATGCATTATAAAAATAATTAATATAACGTATAAACAAAATTTTATTTTTTTTTAGTCAAAATATTTGTCTTTTACAAAAGTATTAATACCTTTGCAGTCCGTTGTTGAGAATTAAAAATCAACAGAATTAAGCCCAGTTTTGCACCAAATTGGGCTTTTTTATTTCTTCTTAATTGAATTAAAATTTTTACTAATGCATATGTTATTGGTTATTAACTAGAAGAAGTTTTTTTTATTTAGTGTTTTGTTTTTATGAAAGATTTATAGCTCTATTTAAGATAAAAACTGATGATAATTTTATTCTTTTAAATAGCAATTTTTTTACAATTTTTTGCTCCCCTTAACTTTCTTTGTTCATATTCTCAGTTTGTAATTTTGTATTATTTAAATTTTATTTATTTCATCACAAACTACTTAGTTAAGATTGTTACTTTTGCGATATTAAATTAAAAAATTTGAAGGTCGTTCTGATTACACCACCATTTACACAGCTGAATACACCTTATCCAGCTACATCGTATATCAAGGGTTTTTTGAATACGCTACAGATTGAAGCTTTTCAATGTGATTTAGGATTAGAAGTTATTTTGAAAGTATTCTGCAAAAGTGGTTTAGAAGATATTTTTCAGATTATTGAAGACGGGGAAATTGAGTTGTCTGATGTAGCATTTAGGGTCTTTACACAGAGATATAAATATATCAAAACGATTGATGCTGTTATTCATTTCCTTCAAAATAAAAATCAAACCCTTGCGCTGACCATTTGTGCAGGTGGGTATCTTCCTGAGGGATCGAGATTTGCTCAGGTAGAACAATTAGATTGGGCTTTCGGCACTATGGGAACACATGACAAAGCCCGTCATTTGGCTACATTGTATCTAGAAGACCTTGGCGATTTGATCACAGAAGCCATTGATAACCATTTTGGTTTTAGTCGCTATGCAGAGCGATTGGGAAGGACAGCGACTCATTTTGACGACATGTACAAGGCTTTGCTAAGTGAAAATTCTTATATTTCTAATGTGCTGCTTGGGCTAGTTGAGAGATGTATCACGGCCCAAAACCCGGATTTTGTGTGTATTACAGCGCCTTTTCCAGGCAATGTTTTTGGCGCTTTCAAATGTGGTCAATTTATTAAAAACAATTATCCAAAGATAAAAGTAGTATTTGGTGGCGGATATGCCAATACTGAGTTGAGAAGTGTATATGATGAACGCGTCTTTGAGTTTGTAGATTTTATAACACTTGATGATGGAGAAGCTCCGATCCAGCATTTATTGGAATATTTACAAGGTAATAGAGAGAAATCATTACTAAAACGTACTTTTTGTCTTTCTGGTGGAGTAGTCACTTATATCAATGGATCTTCTGAATTTGATATTCCACAGAAGGAAGTAGGCACACCAGATTATAGCGATCTTTTGCTTGATAAATACCTTTCAGTCATTGAGATTGTCAATCCTATGCATAGATTATGGAGTGATGGTAGATGGAATAAACTGACACTCGCACATGGTTGTTACTGGGGCAAATGTTCGTTTTGTGATGTCACTTTAGATTATATAAAGCGATATGAACCAGTCAGTGCAGCTTTGTTATGTGACAGGATAGAAGAAATTATAAACCAAACTGGACAGAATGGTTTTCATTTTGTAGACGAAGCTGCGCCGCCTGCACTCATGCGAGATTTGGCTATAGAGATCATCAGGCGAGAACTCACTGTCGTATGGTGGACCAATATTAGATTTGAAAAAAGTTTTAGCAACGATTTATGCAGATTATTGAGACGATCAGGATGTATTGCGGTTTCAGGAGGACTAGAAGTTGCTTCAGATAGATTGCTTGACAAAATGAAAAAAGGTGTAACCGTTGCTCAGGTTGCAAGAGTTTCTAAAGCATTTACCGAGTCGGGTATCATGGTACACGCTTATTTGATGTATGGATTTCCTACACAGACTGCCCAAGAGACGATAAATAGTCTTGAGATGGTACGCCAAATGTTTGAATCAGGCGTCATTCAGTCAGGATTTTGGCATCAATTTGCCATGACGGCTCACAGTCCTGTAGGATTGGATCCTGCTGCCTTTGGGGTAGTACAAACAGGTCCAACATTTGGTGGATTTGCAGAGAATGACTATTTTCATGAAGATGTCGAAGGTGCAGACCATGAGCTTTTTTCAGATGGGCTGAAGGTGTCTATATTCAATTATATGCAAGGAGTAGGATTTGAAGAAGCACTGGATGTTTGGTTTGATTTTGAAGTTCCTACTACTACTATTGGTCCAGATTTTATCGAAAATGCTTTATTAGATGAACCAGTTCAGTTTTTGCGTCCACACGATCAGTTGGTTTGGATAGGTGGAGAACCTATAGAAATGATTGTAACACCTGTCAAAAAGTCTAAAAAAGATGAGGATGCAGTCCAATATGCAGAGATTATCGTTTCAGATGTCCTAGAAAATTATTCACTCTTTTTTAATCAAGCTGTGGCGGAATGGGTGATAATCATGCTTGAAAATGCTAATCCTGACAGTGGAGTAAAATATACAGTCCAACAGATGAGAGATAGCTTTGCAGAAGTAGAATTGGGTGATGTAGCAGTTTTTGAGTCATCTGAAGGATTTGAGATGCTTAGACAGAAAGGACTACTTGTTTTGTAGGTTGTTTTTTGTTAAATTCATCATTCCGTTGTTTAAATAAAAAATGAGTTGAACATATCATTATGTCAACTCATCTTTAATTTTATATGAATGTTTTATAATTAACTTACCTTGTCAATTTGAAAAAATAAGTACCTTTTGATGTCAGTTTTGCTTCGTTTTCTATTACCACTTGGTTTACAAGAACTTTGTATTCTAAGTTATTCGCATCAAGTTTTACAATTTCTGCTGATTGCTCAGGTTGGCCATTAGATGTAACCAAAAGCTTGTTTCCGTCTAATTTCCAATTACCGGTTACTGTAAAATCTTGAAATGGTGTTTCTTGATCATAAGTAGAACCATTAAAGGTTACGACTGAAACAGTAGTATAAGAACCTTCGCTTTTATATACATTTGGATTTTCCGAAAGTGCTACAGTTGCATCATAATCTTTTCCAGTGACTGTAAATGATTGATTTAATGTAATTCCACCAGATTCTACTGTTGTAGTGCCATCAGTGCAACTAACAGATGACAGCTTCCAAAGCCCAGCTATTGCTGAACTACTTACTTTGACTTGTTCTTCTTCGTCCTTGCTACATGATAAGAAGCTCACAACTAGAAGTGTGGAGAATAATAGATACTTTAAATTCATACTAATATTTTTTAGATTTCAAATAATAAAATTTTCAAGGTAAAAGTAGTTATATTTTAAATATATTTTGATTTATTTTAATAAAATTGGTTCCATCTGTCTTTTAATTTTGCTACAAACCCACATTCCGTCTAAATGCACAACCCAATTCCATAAAAGAATCTGTTTTCGATATGCCGGGGATATTGTCTATTTGGTCATAAAGAATCCTTCTCATATGTTCGTGGTTTTTTGCAATAATTCTGATAAATAAAGTATACGAACCTGTGATATAATAACATTCTGTCACTTCAGGTATGGCTTTTAGCGCTTCGATGATTCGCTCAGAGTTATGATCTTTGTCCAAAGTCAGCCCAGTAAATGAAGCCCAATCATAACCCATTTTTTTCTCATCTAATATAGGTTTGATGCCTTTAAGAATGCCGTGTTCTATCAATTTATGCACACGCTGATGAACCATTGTATTTGAAATACCTATTTCTTGTGCAATGGCAGAAAATGCCATTCGTCCATCTTCTTCAAGAAGTTTTAGGATTTGGACGTCATATTGATCTAAGATTTGATTTATTAATTCATCAGACATGTGTAAAATATAATTAAATATAGTAATAAAAAATAAAATATGACGCAAATATTATAAAAATTAAGTCAAATTTAATATTATTTAAAAATATTCTAATAACTTTGTGGCATAATCATTAAATAAAAGACCAAATATATCAAATCATGTCTACACATACATCATTAGTTTCTGAAAGAGCACAAATCCTAATTGATAAAGAAGATAAATACGGCGCACACAATTATCACCCACTACCTGTGGTTTTGGAGCGAGGCGAAGGGATTTTTGTTTGGGATGTAGATGGTAAACGATATTTTGATTTTCTTTCATCCTATTCAGCTGTTAATCAAGGACATTGTCATCCAAGAATCATCCATTCACTGAAAACGCAAGCTGAAAAGCTTACCCTGACTTCTAGGGCTTTTCACAATAACCTACTCGGTGAAGCAGAAGAATTTATGGCAAAGCTCTTTGGTTTTGACAAAGTGCTCATGATGAACTCAGGTGTAGAAGCGGTAGAAACTGCCATGAAACTCACTAGAAAGTGGGCATACACAGTAAAGGGTATCGAAACCGACAAAGCTAAAATATTATTTGCTAAGGGTAATTTCCATGGCAGGACACTATCTGTCATTTCTGCATCCAATGATCCTTCGTCAAGGGTTGGGTTTGGTCCATTTATCAGTGGTGTCGGATCTATCCCGTACAATGATCTTAAAGCACTAAAAGAAACATTAGAAAATGATCCGAATATCGCAGGATTTATTGTGGAGCCTATCCAAGGAGAAGCCGGCGTGGTAGTACCTGATACAGGATATTTAGCTGGAGTAGCTGCTTTGTGCAAAGAGTACAATGTGTTGTTTGTAGCTGACGAAATTCAGACAGGTATCGCGCGTACAGGAAGAATGTTGGCTACATGTGGTGATTGCAATTGTAGCAATAATAATAGATGTGAACAAAAAGCCGACATTAAACCCGATATCCTTATCCTTGGGAAAGCACTTTCTGGTGGCGTATTCCCCGTATCAGCAGTTTTGGCAAATGATCATATCATGTTGACTATAAAACCAGGTGAACATGGATCTACTTTCGGAGGCAATCCATTAGCATGCGCTGTAGCAATAGAAGCTTTAAAAGTTGTCATTGACGAAAATCTTGCTGAAAATGCGGAGAAAATGGGTCAATTATTTAGAGATGGGTTAGAAAAAATAGCAGAAAGAAATAGATTGATCACTCTGGTGAGAGGTAAAGGTTTACTGAATGCCATTGTGATAGATTCGGACGAAGATTCTGAATTGGCATGGAATATTTGTATGGAATTTCGAGATAATGGGCTTCTTGCAAAACCTACCCATGGCAATAAAATCAGACTTGCACCACCTTTAGTAATTAATGAAACCCAAGTGCAGGAAGCACTTGATATTATTGAAAAATCATTGAATGCATTTTTATAATTCCTTGATTGTATCAAAATAACTTGGGACTAATTTATTCAAATATTATAACCAATTTCTGATTTCAATTCAGACATGACGAAGGAGCTTTGCACATTGCCTATATTGTCTAGTGAAGCTAGTTTTTTGCTCACAAAAAGTTGATATGCATCCATGTCATTGACGACCACTTTTAGCAAATAGTCATACATTCCTGCAATGTGGTAACAATCCTTTACTTCGTCAAATCCAATAATTTCTGATTGGAATTTTTCAATCAATTCTTGCTGATGATGACGCAAAGATACATGACACATTACGGTAAGACCTAAGCCAAGTTTTTTTGCATTAAGACATGCAAAGTATCCTTTTATAATACCATCTTTTTCCAATTTTTTTAACCTTTCAAATGTTGGGGTAGGGCTTAGGCTTATTCTATCGCTTAGATCTTTGATGGTTATTTTTGCATTTTGTTGTACTTCTCGTAAAATGGCTAAGTCGTATTGGTCAATCATAAAGATTATTATTCTAAAATAAAGAGATTTATAGAAGCAAAACTACTAAATTAATCTGTAATTGTGATTATTATTAGAATGATTTACTTATTTATCAATCTATTAATAGTGTATTTTATTTGTTATTACCTTTGTAATAGAATAAATGTATAAATCATGAAGCCAGTACACAAGCATAACTTTAGTCCAGAATCATTGATGATGTCCTATGGATACAAGCCAGAATTGTCCGAAGGAGCAATTAAATGTCCTATTTTTCAGACATCTACTTTTGTATTCAAAAACGCTGAAGAAGGCAAAGCTTTTTTTGAAGTGGCATATGGCATAAGAGAACAAAAAGCTAATGAAGAGCTAGGATTGATCTATTCTCGTCTTAATAATCCTGACTTAGAGATTTTAGAAAATAGACTTTGTCTATGGGACAAAGCGGAAGAATGTGCCGTTTTCGAAAGTGGAATGTCAGCCATTACTACCGTACTTTTGGAATTTTTAAAACCAGGTGATTTATTGCTTTATAGCATGCCTGTATATGGAGGTACAGATCATTTTATCAATACATTTTTGCCTAAAATTGGTATTAATACCCTTGGATTTAGACCTGATATGGATGAAAACGCAATTTATAATTTACTTGAGCAAACTGGAAATGCCGATAAATTAGCCATGATATTTGTAGAAACGCCTGCCAATCCTACCAATGCCATCATAGACATTGAGATGTGTCATAGGATTGCAAATAAATATGCTACAGACGACCATAAAGTACTTACAGCAGTGGACAATACCTACATGGGACCACTTTGGCAACATCCATTGCAACACGGAGCTGATTTAGTCATGTATTCTGCTACAAAATATATTGGTGGACATAGTGATGTCATTGCAGGAGCTGTGCTTGGTAATGCACCATTGATGAAAAGAGTGAAAACGCTTAGAACTTTTCTGGGCAATATGGCGAGTCCAAATACGGGTTGGTTGCTTATGAGAAGTTTAGAAACATTGAAAGTAAGGATGGAACAGCAAGCAAAAAATGCAGAAAAAATAGCTGCTTATCTTTCTGCTCATCCCAAAGTAGAAAAAGTGTATTATCTTGGATTGATATCTGAAAAAAGTCCTAATTATGATTTGTATAAGAGGCAATATTTATCACCTGGAGCCATGTTGTCATTTGACATTAAAGGTGGTGAAAAAGAAGCTTTTGTTTTTTTGAATAACCTTAAACTAATCCAACTTGCAGTAAGTCTAGGGAGTACAGAGAGTCTTGCAGAGCATCCTGCATCTATGACGCATGCTGGTATAGAAGAGCGACATAGAATCGAGATGGGTATCACAGATAAATTGATCAGGATTTCTGCTGGCGTAGAAAATCATAAAGATATTGTTTGGGATATAGATCAAGCTTTGGAGAAGGTGTAAATTAAACCTAACTTTGTCTTAAATATCAAGACAAAATGACCATTGAATCCATTTTAGAGAATATATATCCTTTGCCAGAAGAATCAAAACAATTGGTTGCGCGGTTAGTAAAGGAAGTTTCTTTTCCCAAAGGTTATATTTTGTTAAAGGCAAATAAAATTGAAGCTAGCATTTACCTTGTCAAAAAAGGAATCGTGCGCGCTTATTCAGACCTTGATGGAAATGACATCACTTTTTGGTTTGGTCAAGAAGGCGACCCAGTGATCTCTATGAAAAGTTATGTATCCAATCAAAAAGGCTATGAAGACATCGAATTGCTAGAAGCTTGTACTTTTTACGAATTAAAGATATCGGATTTACAAGATCTATACCTTAAAGACATCCATATTGCAAATTGGGGAAGAAGATTTGCAGAAAAGGAACTAATCAAAACCGAAGAAAGACTCATTTCAAGGCAATTTAGACCTGCAATAGATCGATATAAAGATTTGGTGAATGATCATCCCGATTTAGTGCAGCGAGTCCCATTAGGTCACATTGCTTCCTATCTTGGTATCACTCAGGTCAGTCTTAGTAGAGTGAGAGCAGAATTACGCTAATATCTTTTTGGGAAGACAAAAGAATAATAGACAAAAAAACGCTGAGATAATCACAACTATAATAATTGTATAGGCTTTGTGGCTTAGTGTCTTTGTGGCAGAATATTTCTTTTCAGTACAAATTCATTATTTAACATATGTAAAAAATTACCACCACCACATTCCCGACCTTTGTGCCATAAAATATAAAGTATTGAATTGGATCATATTAATAATAGCAGGTTTGTTTGAAGTGGCTTTTGCATTTTGTCTAGGTAAGGCAAGATCAGCTACTGGCCATGAAACGTATATTTGGTACACCGCTTTTTTGGTTACGCTTGGAATTAGTATTGGTCTTTTGGTGCGAGCTACCCAAAGCCTCCCGATAGGCACAGCTTACGCAGTGTGGACAGGTATAGGCGCCGTTGGAACAGTATTGGTCGGCATTTTGGTGTTTAAAGAACCAGCTACTTTTTTTAGATTGCTTTGTTTGACCACTTTGATAGCGTCCATCATAGGGTTGAAGGTAGTATCAGCATGATGGTTTAATCTTATTGTTTTGTGTCCATATATTAAAAAGGTCAGTATCAACAAAAGTTAGTATTTGAAAGGAAGCTTAAATATAAAAATGCAACATTGTTGCATAAATGGAATTAATAACTACCTTTGTACTTTGTAAAGGTGTATTACAGCATCTTTGTAGTAATTCCAAATTTGAAAATAAACCCAAACGCATGAATAGAAGACAAGTTATCAAACAAAGTAGCATTGCGTTGTCTAGCTTTGTTTATTTCCATTCTTTTTCAATGTTCTCAAATGTATATAAAATGCAACAACAAAATATTTTTGATGTAATCATCGTAGGTGGTAGTTATGCAGGTTTATCAGCAGGTATGGCGCTAGGTAGATCGCTGCGAAAAGTGTTAATTATTGACAGTGGAAAGCCTTGTAATGCGCAAACACCACAATCCCATAATTTTATTACCCAAGATGGTGTGCCCCCTAGTGAAATTGCCATGAAAGCAAAGGAGCAAGTTGGAAAATATGCTACGGTGACTTTTTTTAATGGCTTAGCAGTTACAGGTAGGAAGGTAGATGGGCATTTTGAAATTGAAACCCAAGCTGGAGATCAATTTAATGCTAGGAAATTAATTTTTGCCACCGGAGTAAAAGATATCATGCCCGATATAGATGGATTTAGTGCATGTTGGGGAAAATCTGTTATACATTGTCCGTACTGTCATGGATACGAATATAGTCATCAACCTACTGGAATATTGGCGAATGGAGAAATGGCTTTTGAATTAGCAAAACTTATAAATAATTGGACAAAAGACTTAACGATTTTTACAAATGGTGACATTACATTAGACAAAGAGCAACTAAATAAATTGTCAGCCCATCAAATCAAGGTGGTAAATGGTGAAATAGAATCTTTGAATCATAATGATGGATAATTGAAAGAGATAGAAACCAAAGATAGAAAAAAATATGCTATAAATGCATTGTATGCTCGCCCAACTTTCGTTCAACATTGTTCCATTCCTCTATCATTTGGATGCGAACTCACTGAACAAAATTATTTAAAAGTGGATATGTTTCAAAAAACAAATATCCAAGGTATTTATGCTTGTGGTGATAATACAACTATGATGCGCGCAGTAGCCGCTGCTGTAGCATCGGGAAATATGGCGGGAGCAATGACCAATAGAGATTTGATTTCGGAAGATTTCTAAACGAGGTAGCAAACTTTATTGAATATGCTTCAATTGTGTGGATACTGAATTATTTCAATATTTAGTAATAGGATTTGCCATTAACTACGTCTATTTACCTTAATATTGTGTCTTAATATATAGGTATGTTTACTCGTTTTTTGCTTCTTATTGGTTTTTTGCTTCAATGTTGTATTGTAAATGGTCAAGAGACAGATTCATTAAATACAATAAGGATGAACGAACTATGGAAACGAAACTATTCTGGACACGTAAGCACTTCTATTGACAAAAAAAAGCAAGAGACTTGGATCAAACAAAGGATCAAATGGATGCAAGATAGTTTACATATAGATTCTTTAGAATTCGTTGAGCCAAATATTATTGATATTCCTGACTTACAAAAAATATCTTACAAACTAAAGGATTGCCAAAATATAAGGGTGGCTAATGCGGAAAACATTACAATTTGTGTCCATTCAGCCCACCAAGATCCTGACATAGGAGATGTTTGTATAGGAATGACTGGGGAAACTATATTTTATGTCAATGATGGTCATGTGTGTGGAGGCTTGATAAATTTTGAAAGAATGGCATTGACTATCCCAAGTGACTTGATGGACTTTTTTAATTCGTTTGTATCTGATACAGATGGTCATACATGGCTACCAATAAGTATTAAAAAGTAAGATTATTTTACATTGTACGTTCAACATATGATTATTATAAAGTAGTATAATTATTACTTATGTAGTATTGATTCTATATTTATTTTTGCGTATGATTATTGATTTTATGATTTGCTATGAAAATTCGCAATAGAAGGATAAAACTTATTAACAAATATTATTCTGCATTTGTGGTTTGTATGTGATTTATACTAGTATTATATAACATTATCGCATATTTACTTAAAATATAATTTATTTTAGTGATTTTTATCATAAAATTATGTATTATAAAAATTAATTATATACATTTGCGCTTCGTAGTAATTATACTACTAACCAACGAGATGATTTATAATAGATCCTGAATGATAATCAGGATGATTTGGCGCTGACTTCCAAACGCTAAAAATTACATTTACACATTCCTGATAGTCATAGTTAAATGATTGAAGATTCAATTTTCAATGTGTTTTCGGTTCACATTGTTTTGCGAAATTTGATAATACTAGGTGCATTTTTATCTCATTTAAAACTTTTAGGTTATGTTATTAAGATTTTTAACTACGTTTGTCTCCGGATTGGGTGCTGGGAATTCCAACTTTGAAAAGTTATTTAGAACTGATGGTTTTTCGGATATCGGAAAGCGATTTAAGCTAATGGTTTTACTACCGTTTCTCTGTTTTTTATTCATAAGTGATATCAGTATTGCACAGATTACTGGTAAGGCTTACAGGGATTACAACGGTGATGGTATCCAACAAGGTGGCGAACCCAATCGTGGTAATATCATCGTCAAATTTTATGCTAATAGTACATTACCTGCAAAAGATGCATTAGTTGGCACTACAACTACAGCAAGTGATGGTACTTATTCCTTTAATCCTCCGTCGTATCCTGTCAGAATCGAATTTGAGATTCCTGATGGGTTTTGTAATTTGAGTCCTACACAGGATTTCAGCGCGGGCAATGGGGATACCTATGGAACAGCCGTCCAGTTTGCGACAGGACCAGGTGTTTTCAATTTTATATTATCCTATCCTGCTGATTTTGCAACAATAGAAAATCCTTTAGCATTTACACCATGTTTTGTAAATGGAGATCCACTGCCTGCTGGTTCATCAGGAGATGCTGATGCATTTGTTGGTTTGAATTACCAAGATAATGGTCATGGACTTAACTCAGGATATTATCCTACACAACCTAATGGAGCAAATCCAGTAGGACCAGCTCATAGCATAGTAGGGAATGCAAGACAGGTAGGTACAGTTTGGGGAGTTGCAATTTCAAGACAAGCTAGGAAAATATTTACTTCTGCCTTCTTAAAAAGACATGCAGGTTTAGGGCCTTTGGGTTCTGGTGGTATTTATATGATGGATGTCGATAATTATAGTACATCAATGAATTATAATTGGTTAAACTTTGATACTGACTTAAATATACCAACTAGTGATCAATCTGGTACATATACAAATGCCTTAGTAGGATCAAATGTAGTTACTTATAACCCAGTCATCGGGACGAATGCTCAAAGAGGACTTTCAACTGATAAAGTACAGCCTAGTCAGGATGCTGCCGCTTGGGAGCAGGTTGGTAGAGTTTCTTTTGGTGATATAGATATTTCTGAAGATGGTAGATATTTATATGTTGTAAATTTATATGACAGAAAATTATACCAGATAGATTTAATTGATCCTTTTAACCCTGTAGCACCAACGCTAGCAGGTGTGGGTACAATTGTTAAATCCTTCGATATTCCAGATGATTGTACAGGTAATGAAGGTGAGCACAGACCATTTGGTATAAAGGTAACAAGAGGCAAAGTTTTTGTAGCGGTTGTTTGTAATGGTGCAAATGCTTCAGGTGTCACAATAGGGACAGAAAATGATTTGCAAGCAAATATATACGAATTTGAAACAGCAACTGAATCATTTATTTTAACCCCGACTTTAACTTTCCAATTAAATTATAGAAGCACAACAGCTAATAAATGGGTTCCATGGTCTCCAACTTTTCAAACCTACTTTGAAGGACCAGGTTATCCAATTATATCAGATATTGAATTTGATGGAAATGGAAACATGATTTTAGGTATGTTTGACCGTAGAGGACATCAAGGTGGTTGGTATAATTATGATTTAAATGGTACTGGTAATTATAATATGGCCACTGTAGGTGATATTTTGCAAGCAGTCAGGAATACTGGGTCTGCTTCGTGCGAGTATAATTTAGGACCATCTGCGGATCCCAATGAGTTTTATCAGGATAGTAAATGGCATCCAGAACCCGTTAATGGTGGTTTAAGTGTACATAGAACAGCTAATTCGGATAACGTACTGACAACTTATATGGATCCCGTTTGGATTTGGTCTGGAGGAACGATGAGGTTTAATAATTTAAATGGTCAAAAAATTAATGATGGATATGAAATCTATTTTACCGGTAACCAAGCTGGTGGTCCTTTTGGAAAAGCAGCAGGATTAGGTGATATTGAGACAGTTGAAGAAGTACCACCTATTGAGATAGGAAATTTGATTTGGAGAGATACAGATCGGGATGGTATTCAGGATCCAGACGAACCAGGGATTGAGAATGTCACTGTTCAATTAGTCAATGGAAACGGTATTGTAGTAGGTACCGCAACTACGGATTCTGATGGTAGTTACTATTTTAACTACACCAATGTAAATGATCCTGATGGAAATGGCACATTGGGGCCTCAACCATATACCAATTATACTATTAGGATATTATCTACTCAGTATAATGTATTCGGTGTGAATGGCAGTGTCCTAGAAGGGTATGTCATGACTTCTACCAATGAGTCAGGAAGTGGTTTGGCAGATTATTCTGACAATGACGCTTCTTTGGTAGGTGGAATAGCGCAGATAGCCATCACTACGGCGGGACCTGCTGAAAATAATCACACCTTTGATTTTGGATTTTATCCTACTACATTTGATTTGGCTTTAGCAAAACGTACTACCAATACATTGCCAGTCAGACAAAATGAAGATGTCAATTACGTCATAAAAGTAATAAACCAAGGGACAGACATTGTAAACAGCTTTACAGTGTCAGATTATGTGCCTACAGGATTTATTTATAATGCAGGTGATAATTCTAATTGGACTGGAGCTGCACCTACGGTGTCGTATACAGCTTCTGTACTTAATGGATTGCTTGCAGCTCCAGGTTTAGCACCGGGAGATAGTGTTGAAATTAATTTAGTATTAGAACTTTCAACTATTGCAAATCCAACAAACATTTCAAATTTCGCTGAAATATCTGCGGGAACGGATGTGGTCGGAAATGATGCTAATGATGATATAGATAGTACCCCAGATACTAATCCAAGTAATGATGCAGGTGGACAAATAGGAAGCCCAGCTGATAATTATGTAGGTGGTAATGGTACAGGTACACCAGGTGATGGTGTAGCGAATACTGATGAAGATGATCATGATGGTGCCCCTATCAGATTGGTAGACTTAGCGTTGAAAAAAGAGATTAGCGTTCTATCGCCTCCACCATATATGCATGGTAACCCAATTACCTTCTTGTTGACTGTTGAAAATCAAGGTAATGAAACAGCTCAAAATATTGAAATTTCAGATTATTTACCAAGTGGTTTTAGTTTTGCTCCTCAAATGGGTTGGACACAATCGTCTCCTACATTATTAACAAGTACTATTGCTGGACCTTTGGCTGCTGGTGCATCTACTACAATAAATCTTATACTGACTTTACAGCAAAGTGGTGCTCCAAATGCTTGGATTAATGTTTCAGAAATTTCAGGATTTGAAGATTTAGGTGGGAATGCTGTTGGTCCTTATGATTATGATAGTACACCAGATAGCAATCCGACAAATGATGCAGGTGGTCAACCTGAATCTCCTGCGGACAACTATCTAGATGGTAATGGTTCTGGTATCCCAGGGGATGGTATTGCTGGTACAGATGAAGATGATCAAGATCCTGCTTTTGTTGAAGTGTTTGACCTTGCATTAAGAAAAACGCTTATGACTCCTAAGCCATATGCTTTTGGTCAACTATTGACATTTGAGATTGAAGTATTCAACCAAGGTAACGTTGCTGCTAGTAATATATTGATAAATGACTACGTACCTACAGGTTATAGTTATGTGCCTAATAATGGATGGACTGGTAGTTTACCTACCTTACAATATACGATCGCAGGGCTATTGGCTCCAGGTGCAAGCACAGTAGTAACTTTAAACTTGACTTTAATAAACTCGACTGTTGGTGATTATATTAATTATGCAGAAATAGCAAGTGCAGAAGGACCATCAGGACCAGCATTTGATGCAGATAGTGCACCTAATAGTAATACAGAAGGTGAAAATGGGGTAGGACTGGGAGATCCAGAAGATAATAATGTAGATATTGGACCAGGTAATTCTGCACAAGATGATCATGATCCTGCAGGTCCAGCTATTTTTGATCTTGCATTGCGAAAAGAAGTAGTGACTGCGACGCCAAGTTATAGTTATGGGCAGAATGTCATGTACAGAATAGTATTATTTAATCAAGGTAGTGTTGCTGCGACAAATATCGAAGTAACTGACCATTTCCCATGTGGATTTGAGTTTGATGCTATGTCGCCTATGAATGTTGGATGGGCACTTTCTGGTAGTTCTGTCGTGAGAACTTATACAGACACTCTTGCGCCTGGTACTTCTGATACGTTATTTGTGGATATGATCGTGAGACCTTGCTATACAGATCCTGATAATGCATGGACAAATTTTGCTGAAGTCTCTGATGCAATAGATGTATCCACAGGTTTACCTGGTGAAGATATAGACAGTACACCAGATGGTGATGCTACCAATGATAATGGTGGTGTTCCTGACTTTAATGGAAATATCAGTGGTACAGATAATACAGTAGCAAATGAAAATGGTGATGAAGACGATCATGACCCACACAAAATTCAAGTATTTGATCTTGCATTACGAAAAACGTTAACAACAGCTGGTCCGCATACTTATGGTCAAGTATTGACATTTAATATTGAAGTATTTAACCAAGGTAATGTCATTGCCGAAGACATCGTAATCAGTGACTACATACCGGCTGGATATACATTTACTGCTGGCAATGGATGGACAGGTGGCCCTACAGTTGCTACTCGAACTATTCCTGGCCCATTAGCTCCAGGTGCTTTTACAACTATCACTTTAGATCTTACCCTAGTTCAAAATGCTTTGGGTGGTACTGCATGGAATAATTATGCGGAAATATCAGCGTCAATGGATGATTTAGGTAATAACAGAAATGATGATGCAGATAGTGTTCCTGATAATGTACCTAATAATGATAATCCATTATTGCCAGGAGACACGAATGATGATAATATATTAGGTTTAGGACCTAACTTTAGTGAAGATCAAGATGACCATGATGTGGCTGCTCCTACGATAGTTGATTTAGCATTAGCAAAAACAATTATAACAGCTGGACCATATCGATATGGAGATCCTGTTACTTTTAGGATCACTGTATCAAATCAAGGTAATGTCATAGCACAAAATATTGAGGTTTCTGATTATTTACCAGCTGGATTCACTTTTGCAGTGAATAATGGTTGGTCACAATCTTCACCTACATTATTAACAAATACAATTGCAGGACCTTTAGCTACTGGTGCAAGTACTTTTGTAGATTTAATATTGACACCGATAGCAAGTAATGCTACAAATGCTTGGAAAAATATTTCTGAAATCGTTGCTTTTGAAGATCCAAATGGTGACCCAATAGGTGATGATGATATAGATAGTACACCTGATACTGACCCTAATAATGATGGCGGTGGAAATCCAGATACTGGTTCTGATGATGTCATAAATGGCGACGGTACAGGTACTCCAAATGATACCAATCCAAATACGGATGAAGATGATAGTGATCCAGCATTATTGCCAATTCATGATGTAGCTTTAATCAAAACAGGACCTTCTGGTACTTTTGATGTGGGCGATGTGGTGACTTATATAGTGACTGTAACGAATCAAGGTAATCATGCTGTAGATAGTATTTCACTAATTGATTATATACCTGCAGGATATTCATTTGTTTCTAATAACAACTGGACAGCTTCAGGTGCCAATGCAGTTTTGACAGCTACTATAGGTAATGGATTATTGCCAGTAGGAGGTATTTTGCCACAAGGTGACATTAGTTTCCCTATTTCTTTGACCATTGCACCTTATGCAAGTATTGCTAATTTAGTAAATATAGCGGAAGTTACAGGTTCAAGAGATGTTTTTGGTCTTGATCAGTCCGATGAAGCTGATAGTCAAGCAGATAATAATCCGAACAATGATGCAGGTGGTGCTGTAAATACAACAAGTGATGATGTCATAAACGGAAATGGCTCAGGAACTCCTGGCGCTACAAATCCAGTTACGGATGAAGATGACCAAGATCCAGCTACTGTTCAGTTGAATTATTATAGTCTTGGTAATCAAGTATGGATTGATGCTAATAATAATGGGATCAAAGATGCTTCTGAAGCACCAATATCAGTTGTTACGGTAGAATTATACTATGATAATCCAGTCTCAATGTCTCTTGAATTGATTGAGACGGTATGGACAGATGTAAATGGTCTTTATCTTTTTGATTCATTGTCCAATGGAGATTATGTTGTGGTATTGCCATCGAGTAATTTCGCATCAGCTGCCCCATTTGAAAATTATGTGAGTAGCACAGGAAATGGTGCCAATAATTTGACAAGTGGACTATATGAAGATGCTGCTAATCAGATCAATACAAACAATAATATTGATAATGACGACAACGGTGTGAAAGATGGTTTGGCTGCTTTCCCTGGTGCTATAGTTAGTAATACTGTGACTCTAGGTGATGGCGAGCCTACTGGAGAAAATCCAGACAACGACCCTACAACACTAGATGTAAATGAAAATCTTACTGTAGATTTTGGTTTAGTACCGCTTCATAGCATAGGAAACCAAGTATGGGTAGATATTAATAATAATGGTATCGTAGATAGTGGTGAAGCACTAATAGAAGATGTAGCAGTAGTACTCCACTATGTAGACCCAATAAGTGGTATTTGCATAGTAATCGATACAGTGTATACAGATGTAAATGGTTTATACTTATTTGATAGTTTGGTAGGTGGCAATTATATTGTCGAGATACCGAGTACAAACTTCGGACCTGGTCAACCGCTAGAAGGATTTGCAAGTAGTACAGGTAATGGTGCTATCGTAGGTACAGATAGTGCGACTGATCCAGATGATAATGCAGATAATGATGATAATGGTTTGTTAAATGGTAATCCAATGTTTGTAGGTAGTGTCGTAAGTGATACTTTAACCCTAGGAGCAAACGAACCATTAAACGAATTGCCAGACAATGACGCTACAGTTGCCTTAGATGGTAATAGTAACTTGACAGTTGACTTCGGATTCTTACCTTTGATGAGTATCGGAAATCAAGTTTGGAATGATGCCAACAACAATGGCGTATTTGACAACGGTGAGTTGCCAATAGCAGGAGTAACTGTTGTTTTACATTATATAAATCCTTTGACAGGAACGTGCGATATTCTTTATACAACCACAACTGATGGTAATGGACTTTACATATTCGATAGTTTGATCCAAGGAAGCTATATCGTAGAATTGCCAGGAAGTAATTTTACACCAAGTGCACCACTTGCTGGTACAACGAGTAGCACAGGTAGCGGTCAAACAAGTTTGGTATTTGGTCCTAATGAAAACCCTGGAGCACCTATCGATCCCGATAATAGTGTAGATGGCGATGACAATGGATTATTTAATGGTAATCCGATGTTCCCAGGTAGTGTGGTCAGTGATACATTAACTTTGGTTTGGAATAATGAGCCAGAGGGTGAAACTCCAGATAATGATACCAGTATCGCTACAGATAATAATAGTAACTTAACTGTAGACTTTGGTTTTACCACACTTTATAGTATTGGTAACCAAGTATGGATAGATAATAATTATAACGGTATTAAAGATGGTACAGAAGCTGGTATAACGGGTGTAGATGTAGAGTTACACTATTTTAATCCATTGACTGGACTTTGTGAGCTGATCGCAACGACCACCACAGGTGCAAATGGATTATATTTGTTTGATAGTCTGCTTACAGGCCAATATATCGTAGTGATACCTAATACAGAAATGCAACCAGGTGGCCCATTGCAAAATTACCTTTCTAGTACGGGTTCATTTAATGCTGGTGGTGTTTACGAGACACCTGGTGTGAGCGCTGATACAAATATTGATAATGATGACAATGGTACATTTAACACGAATCCAATGTTTTTCTTTGGTGTAGTGAGCGATACTATTACTTTGGGTGGAACAGAACCACTAAACGAGTCTCCAAATAATGATACAAGTGGCGCTGCTGATCAAAACAGTAATTTGACAGTTGACTTTGGATTTATCCCTAAGGTATTTGACCTTGCATTGACAAAAACAAAAGTTAGTCCTGCTCAAGTGACTGCTTATGGCGATGTTGTGGAATTTGACCTTACTGTTTATAACCAAGGAAACCTTGATGCTGAGAATGTAGAAATCACAGATTATATTCCAGATGGATTTGAACTGAATGCAGCTAGTACTGGTTGGACTTTGAGCGGTTCGAATGCAGTCTACACGATTACAAATGTGATCCCTGCTAATACATCTACTGTAGTTAAAATTTACCTTACAGTGAAAATGTCTAACTTAGTGGGTGCATATGTCAATTATGCTGAGATTTCAGAAGCTATGGATACACTTGGTAATTCTAGCAACCCTATAGTACCTAGTCCATATGGCACATTGGTAGATATAGACAGTACACCGGATGATACCAATGGAAATGACGCAGGTGGTGAGCCTGAAGGTCCTTCTGATGATTCTATCGTAGGAGATGGTTCTGGACCGATTGGTTCGGGTACACCTGCAGGTGACGAAGATGACCACGATGTGGAGTTAGTTAGAATTATTGATGCTTCGATACGTAAATCTATTGTGACGCCTGGCCCATATGTTTACGGTCAACCAGTGACATACAGAATCACAGTCTTTAATCAGGGTAATGTAGATTTATACAATATTAATGTAAGTGATTATATTCCTGTAGGTATGGATTTTGTACCTGGAGGAGCTAACGCGGGATGGACCTTAAGTGGTAATACAGCTTCTTACACAGTAGCGGGTCCTATTGCAGAACAGACGAGTACAGATATCTTTATCACATTGGTTACTAAAGCTGTTGTGCCTGGTGCATCTGCTACAGCTGCTTCATGGTTAAATATTACAGAGATATCTGAAATAAGAGATGAAAATGGTACTGATATTACCAATGATGATGTAGATTCTGATGGTGATAATGATCCGAATAATGATGCGACTATTGATGATGAAATCAATGGCGATCCTAATGATCCGAATACGCCGAATGACGAAGATGATAACGATATCACATTCATAGAGATTTTTGACCTTGCGTTAAGAAAAACATTGGTGACACCTGCTCCATATAACTATGGTGATGTATTGACCTTCAATGTGGAAGTCATCAATCAAGGTAATGTGCCAGCTACAAATGTGGTTGTGAATGATTACTTGCCTATAGGATATACTTTTGCTGCTAATAATGGATGGACAGGAGCTTCTCCAGTTATTCAGAACACAATAGCAGGACCTATCTTACCTGGTGGTAGTGTAAATCTGACTTTACAGTTGACACTTATCCAGACGAATGGTGGAGAACGTAATTGGATAAATTATGCAGAAATTGCTTCAGGTAATGGCCCTAATGGACCAGGATTTGATGCAGACAGTTCGCCTAATAGCAATGGTGTTAATGAAAATAGTATCGTCCCTGGTGGTACAGGAGATGATAATGTAGAAAGTACAAGCGATACAGGTGTAGGAAGTCAAGATGACCACGACCCTGCTGGACCTTCAGTATTTGATCTTGCATTGAGAAAAGGAGTTGTTACTGCCACACCAAGTTACAGTTATGGTCAAAATGTTATGTACAGTATTGTAATAGTAAACCAAGGTAATGCAGCTGCGAGCAACATTGTGGTAAAAGATTATTTACCATGTGGTTTAGCTTTTGACCCTAGTTTGCCGATGAATGCAACGTGGGCATCGGATGGTACTGATATTAGCACAACTTATTTTGGTACATTATTACCAGGTCAGAGTGTAGAATTATTTGTTGACTTGATCGTAAGACCATGTTATACAGATGTAGATAATGCTTGGACGAATTATACAGAGATAATTACTGCTACAGATAATACGACTGGTCTACCAGGAGATGATATCGATAGTACTCCAGATGGTACAAATGGTAATGACAATGGTGGTGTTCCTAATTTTGAGACTTTTGTAAGTGGTACTGATAATACTATTAATAATGAACTCGGAGATGAAGACGATCATGACCCACACAAAATCCAAGTATTCGACCTTGCACTTAGAAAGGTAGTAGACAATCGTGGACCTTACATGATAGGGGAGACAGCAACTTTCAGAATCACTGTATTCAACCAAGGTAACGTTTCTGCTGATAACATTCTTGTAAATGATTATGTCAGAAGTGGATTTAGTTTTAACCCTGCTACAAATCCAGGATGGACATTGACGACTCCTGCTACGATAGCTGCTGATGGTTTATTAAATTATACGATCACTGACGAGTTATTACCAGGTACTAGCACAGAATTGGTACTAAACCTAGAGATAGCGTTGGATGCAAATCCTGCAGTGACAGATTGGTATAATTATGCAGAAGTTGGTGCTTCACAAGACACTGAAGGGAATAACAGAAATGATGATGCAGATAGTAATCCGAATACGAACTCACCATATGAAAACCAAGTATTGCCAGATGGTCCTTGGGACAATGTGATAGATGGTATTGGTGAGTTATTCGATCAAGACGAAGACGATCATGATCCAGAATTAGTGATAGTAGTAGGTGGATTAGGTGATACCGTTTGGAAAGATTTAGACGGAGATGGTATTCAAGATCCTAGCGAGCCTGGTGTAGCTAATGTGATTGCTACTTTGACAGATTGTGCTGGAAATATTTTACAGACAACGACCACAGATAATACTGGATTTTATTTCTTCAATAACTTGATCCCAGGTAATTATCAGGTACAGTTTGACATTAGTAATCTTGCACCTGGATGTGCCTTTACATACCAGAACGTAGGTGCTAATGATGAACTAGATAGTGAGGTAGATTTATCAGGTCTAGGACCATGTGTGTATATCACAGGTGGACAGTTTGATAGTACTTATGATGCAGGTTTATTGATACTAGCAGCGATAGGAGATTATGTATGGCATGATTTGAATGGTAATGGCCTTCAAAACGCTGGTGAACCTGGTATCCCTGGAGTACAAGTAAATCTATACAGAGGTGATAGTACATTTGTATCTACTACCTTTACGGATGGATCTGGATTGTATTTATTTGACTTCTTATATCCTGGTGATTATTATCTTGAGTTTATAGATCCTGTGGGTTATCAAAAAACTTTTGCAAACACGGGTGCAAACAATGGTATTGATAGTGATGTAGATAATTCTAATGGTCCTGGTACCACACTGACTACGACGCTGTCACCGGGTGAACGTGATATGACATGGGATGCAGGATACTATATTTGTATTCCTATCGGAGACTTAGTATGGTATGATATCAACAGAAATGATGTATGGGATAGTAATGAAAATGGTATCAATGGATTGCCAGTAAATCTTTTCAGAAACGTATCAGGAGCTTGGGTACTTTGGGAAACTCAGTACACAGGATTCAAACCAGGTACACCTTCTGATGATGGATACTTTAAGTTCTGCGCGCCTCCAGGACAATACTATGTACAAGTAGTGATGCCTCCTTTGGGATTGGTAAGAGCTCGTCCTAATATCGGAAGCAATGAGGAGAATGACAGTGATATCACAAATGCAAATGGTGCAGGTTCTACCGCTTCCTTTACAGTGACATCAGGTCAAGAAAAATGCGACCTAGGTGCAGGGTATTACCCAATGGCAGTAGCAGGTAACCTAGTATGGCGTGATGACAACCAAGATGGTGTACAAGATGAGGACGAACCAAAAGTAGCGGGTGTAGTAGTACAAGCGTACGAAGCACAAACCAATACAATGGTAGCAGAGACCACCACAGATGAGAATGGTCAATACACTTTGGATTACTTAGAGAAAGGTGATATTTATGTCAAATTTGAAGTCCCAGCTGGTTATAGCGCTACGGTAGCTAGAGTAACGGCTGATAACAAGGACAGTGATGTAGACCATAGTTATGGACAGAATACCACTAGAATGTTTACCATGTCATCAGGAATGGTGAATGAAAACATAGATCTAGGTATAGCATTCGGAGTATTACCAGTAGAATGGTTGGATGTGGATGCTAGACGTGTGAATAATACCCACGTCGTCTCATGGAGAACAGCCAAAGAAGTCAACGTAAATTATTATGTAGTGGAACGTCGACTTGCGAAGGAAACAGAATTTACTCAAATACCTGGCAAAGTTGCAGCAAATGGTAATACAAATGCAGTACAAGCGTATAGTTTGATTGACAATGATGTAGCGTCTTCAGGTGTTTATATCTACAGGGTAAAACAAGTAGACTTCGATGGTAAATATACTTATAGTAAATTGGTAAGTGTAGCACATCAAGGTGAAAATGCCATAGAACTTTATCCAAACCCTGCAAAGGGAGAAACGAATCTTGATATTGTATTAAGCACAGATAGCAAGGTAAGTGTAGAGATCTATGACAATGCGTCTAAACTTGTAAAAGTCATCACAAATGAAGCATTCCAAGCAGAAGGCATTAAGTCATATTTGATTGACTTAAATGATGTTCCAGCAGGAGTGTACAATGTAAAAGTGACGATAGATGGTGTTGCAACACAAAAGAAATTTATCAGAATAGAGTAAGTTTCTATTGAACATATAACCCCAAAAGAGAGAGTCTTACAGAAATGTAAGGCTCTTTTTTTTAGCTATTAGGTAAAAAGAGATAAATACTTAAGCAAATATTATTAATTGAGTTATCAATCTACCAAAGACAGGAATTGCATCTTTTTGATTCACAGGATGACCTAACCGAATCAACTTGCCCAAGGCATAGGTTTTGAATGATATGATGCGATTGATAATTTTGCGAATTATTGTAGGGATATTCGATAAGTGAAAATAGTAAGATTTCATTAGCATGATTGATATTAAAGTATTTCCTTATTTGACCAACGAAATAGCCGTATAAGTAGTCTAATAAAAAGTAGTTATTTCTGGTAATTATTAAATTTTGAGTCCCCTCTGAAAAGTGCTATTTTTTAAATTTTGCATAAAATAGTACTCTTGGGCGGGTAGGTTAACAAAATGATTTCTTGATTAATATACTTTAGTATCTGTTGCACTATGTGGTACAGCAGAGTTATTTTGATG
>JBGSOH010000230.1:0-1625 GCA_041739205.1 Saprospiraceae bacterium | reverse complement strand
GAGACTATCTTCAGTGATGTGAAGATTGCATTTTCTAAATCAGATTATAAAACATGTCAGTCTTTATTAGAAAAGATATCACCAAAAGATAGAAATGATGAGTACTACTGGATAGCGGCACATACATCATTTATACTGGGTGATATTAAAAGTGCTAAAGATGCCTTTCTAAAGATTGGGAAGGATTCAACCTATGAAGATGATGTAGAAAACATGCTTTCCACCATCCAAAAGATAGAAAATCGCTAGTTGGCACTGGTAATTTTGTAAGTGAAATAGTTACTATTATCTAATTGTACAAATTCCTTTATAGGTATAAGTATTGTTTTGCATATTTTCTGATTATTTTGTTTGGTCTTATAGCAATATGTTAAGGAGATATCATTTTTATGTGTATATGGTAGATTAATTTTCTTTTGCGCTGTGATATCTTGATCATATACTATCAATGATATTAACTTCTTATCCTTAACTTCCCAAACTATTCGATAATCAAAGGTTGTTGGTAGATTAAGTTTGACATTGTACTTCATTACATTATTAAAATCCTTTTGCTCGAGTGTTAATAATGTTGTATCCGTTTTGGTGCTACCTTTTAAGTTATAATTAACTTCAAAAGTAGTTTTAATCTTACCATTGGGCCAACGAAAATTGGCGAATTTATCATTATTCCCTTGTATGTCTTTGTTGGTGATTTTTAAGTTTTCGATCCGTCTTGTAGTGGCATTATCAAAAGCCAAACTGTAGTAAGGATTGGTAACAGCGATGGTTTTATGATAAGAAAAAGTGCATTCGTCTATTTTTAAAAATTTTTCGATATCGATTGGGTAGACTTCTGTATTGTTTTTATATTTTATTTTTAGCGAATTAGGAATTTCGTTCAGTCTTAATGGATTTGTGATGGGTGTTATCCTGAGATTACCGGCATGTACTTCATCAAGAGCATTCACTGATAGTTTGATTTGATATTCTGTAAAATGACAATAAGTTTTTACATCTATGGCTTTAAGATTGGAGACCCCGATATTACGATTAAACAAAATTTCATTTTCCAGATTAGTAACTAAAATGGTTCCATCGTACCTGAGTTCAACACTTAGCCTTGAGCCTGCAAAATTAGAGACCTTCGTACCTAAAAACAAACTGTCTGTAAACTTACCGTTGGGTGAATTAAGTGTTAATGTAAATTTTTTATTGATCATCTTAAAGTAAGCCGATACTAGTTGGTCTGTTGGTGTTTTAAAGCCATTAGGAAGCAAGTGTCTAAGAATCAGTGTTGCATTTGCCTTCCTGAGTTCTAATATACCTTTGGTAGTGATGTCGATAAACTGTTCTTTTGTAACATTATTTTTGTCATCATCGGAAGAAGCTGCATTGCCCCAAAAACCATACTTTTCGTATGCTGGCAAAAACAAATGGTTATAAGTCTGTATAGAGTTAGATCTAAATTTGTCAATATTGGGATATGTAGAATTCATAGCCAAGATCACTTCAATCCGAAAATTTTCTTCATTTTTAAATTTATAAGCAAATTCAATGACCGTCGCAGTATCTACATGGAAAACGTTGAGTAAATCATTTAGCCTGTCACATATACATTCTTCAGGCCGTAGTGATGTAGGGAG
>JBGSOH010000224.1:0-4577 GCA_041739205.1 Saprospiraceae bacterium | reverse complement strand
ATATCTAAAATGGAATATATCGCTTATATCTAATAGAGATTTGCTACGATAGATTAATTTATCTAAATCAATTTTTCATTTTGGGACACAAGTAAGATTGCCCATCAAAAAAGATGATATTTTGACTTATTTAAATCATATTACGGCCAGAAACTGCATCCAAAATTTAAATTTTATTCAATCTTATGCGGCATCATTCCGGGTTTTATCTAACCTTATAAAAAAAAGATAAGGATATGCCCATTTTGTCAATATTTTATAAGGCTCCATTTTGGAGTGCCAAATAATATTTGTCGGAAAGGGGTAATCTAGTCGCGGGGACCAAAAAAAACTTTATGGAATGGGTTTTCTGAGCGCAGATACTTATAATGTTTCTGTGACAAGGGTATGCTGAGCGCAGCTACCAATAATTCTATTATAATTAGAGTATGCAGCGAGCAAACCCCAATTATACAAATATGAAGCCCAGCTCCTTTCAGCAAACCCCAATTTTACAATTATGATGCCTTGCTGCTTTCAGGATACCCAATTATTTTAGAATGACAAGGCCCTGTCCACAGGATACCCATAATAAGGTCTCTTTAGGGCCATTTTCAGCCCTACATACTCATATTATAGCTATTTTTATGCCACATTGAAGCCTTCTTTTGAGTATGAAAGTTTAATTCTGCCCACATTCATGTGTTCATATTATAATGATGGGTTGTTTTACCTGTTCTTTTATGTACTCTTTGGTAGAAAAACTAGCATTGTATTGGAATTGCTTTTATATTTGTGGTGGGAAGACAAAATTAATAAATAACCTTGTCTATTTTTATAACTTTAATGTGAATTGAAAATAAATGGCATATGAGAAGCAGAGAAAAAGGAAGTTTCGTCTATTAACAAGTTATATTCCACCCAAAAAAAAGATTTACATAAATGACTAATTACGATTTTTCAACATTAAATAGTTCAGATTTTGAAGAACTAATATGTGATCTTTTTAATGCTGAAAAAGGGAATGGCAGCTTGATTTATAAAACTTTCAAAGACGGTAAAGACAAAGGAGTTGATTTTTTGTACTCAACTGCAGAAAACCGATACTTCCATGTTGGCCAAGTTAAACACTACTTTAGATCTGGCTATAGTATCCTAAAACATACATTAGAGAAGACTGAATTAGCAAAGGTTAAAAAACTAAACCCATATTTATATATTCTTGCGACTTCTGTTGATTTATCTGTTAGTGAGACTGAGGAAATAAAAAGACTTATGTCACCTTTCATTAGATCTGTAAACGATATTTATGGAAAATCTGATATTAATAAATTGGTTACCAAGCATTCTTTTGTACATGACAGACACTATAAACTTTGGTTTTCAAATACCCTAGTTTTAAGAAAACTTCTAAATTCTAATTTATCTTATAGATCAGTAGACTTCACTGAGATACATATACAAAAGCGAATCGCTTTGTATGTAGAAACTGAAGCGTTTTTACAAGCTAGAATTTTTTTGAAAGCTAATAAATATATTGTGATTACAGGTGAGCCTGGAGTTGGTAAAACTACTTTAGCTGAAATGTTAACATATGAATATATAAAAGAAGACTATGAACTAATTTATGTATATGACTCAATAACGGAGGCTGATTCAGCATTAACATCAAGCAATGAAAAGCAGATAATCTATTTCGATGATTTTCTAGGATCTAACGCTATTGAAATTAATAAAGCAAGAGGAAGTGATGCTTTTCTAAATAAAATTTTGAGAAGAGTTAAAAATCAAGAAAATAAACTTTTAATTTTCACTACAAGAAAACACATTTTAACAAGAGCTGTTCAAGAGTCTGAAAAGTTGAAAAGATTCAATCTCCTAGCCAAAGAAAGGATTTTACATTTAGATGAGTATACTTCTGATATTAAATCCCAACTATTAAAAAACCATATTGAGTATTCCGAGCTAGAAGATAAATATAAGTTGGTGCTAAATGCTGATGATATCTTTAATTTTATAGTCAAGCACAAGTATTTTTCACCACGATCAGTGGAATATATAGTTTCACCTGAGGTGGTTGGCAGTCTTAATGAAGATGAATACAAAAATTTTATAAAAGAGTCCTTTGATCACCCGACTGAGATATTGGGGTTTGCTTATTCAAAGCAACTAAACAATGATGATAGGTTGCTTTTAAATACTCTCATAACATTTGGCACAGAAGTAGAATATTCAGAACTAGAAAAAGCATTTGAGTACAGGTTAAATGAAGAAGTTAAAACTAATAATATGACTAGAAGTATGCATGCTTTTAAGAATGCATATTTAAGATTGTTAGGTGGTTTTATATATTCAACAGAAACAAAGTATATAAGATTTATCAATCATTCTCTCTTAGATTTCCTACTCAACCACATCCAAGAAGATAAGGTGGAACTTCAGAAAATTATTAATTCAGTAATTTTTGTTCAACAATTAACTGAGCGCTTGTTTCCATTAGTTGGGCCTGTTTCAAATCCAATGCCACCTATTCTAATAGAAAGAATACTAACAGCTCATGAAGATTTCATAAAAACAAACAACGACGATACTGAACTCTTAAAACTTGCTATTCTGTTGAACAAGTACATTCCGCCAAGATTGTCAGACGATGTTGTAGAAAATATACTTTTGTCAATTGAAGACTGGGCTCAATTCTATGATGATTTTGAATTAAGTGATGCATTTGATGAGTTTTTGGACAGAACACAAGACAACCCCAAAATAAAAGACATTATTAGCGATCATTTAGATGATTTGATTACTAATATGGTACTTTCAGAAAGTGATTACGATAGAGCTTTAGCGAAAATGAGAAACTTACTGAAGAAATTCAAACTGGATATTAATAATATTAACGTTGAACCACTTAATGCACATTTTGAAGAAATCCTTAATGAAGAACTAGAAAATGAAGTTGATATGTTATTACAATTTATGCATTCTGAACATCAAGCCGAAGATTTAAGAAATGAAATAAATTCAAAGGCAGAAGAATTGAAGTCAATTGGACTATCACCAAAAATAGATTTAAGTTTAGTTGATGGTTACAATTGGTATGAAATAGCAATAGAAAATTATATCTCAGAACAAATGCTAAAAGATGATTGAAAGGCAGAATATAACATACAGACTCCCTCTCGGTCGTCGGTCGCTTGTGCTAAACGTTATACCTACTGTTAGAAAACCCCGCCATAACTATAAACAAGAAAAAATAAAACTGACTATAAACATAAATTATAACAAATACTACCTACCCTAAGCCTTCCACTGCCCCCATAAAAGTTAAATATTTCTAAAAATCAAATCTTGACATCACATCGACTTTACATTCGTCGTTAGGATAAAAAACGATTTAATAATTTTTTAAATATTTCTAACCCGAATTATTTGTTGTTTTGATGTTTTGGCATTGACAACAAAAGAAAAAGAAGTTAAAATCAATTGACACTATTAAACTTCATCTACAAGCGTAAAGATGAAGAACAAATTTTGCAATTCATCCTTTAAGTATTTAAAAAGAAACTCCAGTTACTAACTAAAAATCTTTGTGTTCTTAAAAACTAAACATCTGCCCTACCTATATCTTCCAGCTGGATTCTATTTCTAAATTCTTTTATTTTCTTAAAATACTTAGGTGTAAGTCCCGTCACTTTTTTAAATTGATTGGATAGGTGGGCTACACTACTATAGTGAAGTTTGTAGGATATCTCAGTTAGGTTTAATTCATCATAGAGCAATAGTTCTTTTACCTTTTCTATTTTGTGTGCGATGATAAAATGTTCTATAGTAATACCTGTAAACTCAGAAAACAAACCTGCCATATAATGGTATTCATGGTGAAGTTTTTCACTCAGATAGTCCGAAAAATTAGTGGTAGGAAATTCATCCGCATAATGAACCATCTCTATAATGACGTTTTTAATTTTTTCGATCAGCATGGCTTTTTTATCATACATCAACAATAGCGATGATACCATTAACAGTTCTCTCAAAGTATCTAATTGCTCTTTGGTCAATTCCTCTGCTATATCAGCCTCACCAAGATCTACATTAGTATAATGCAAACCCATACTTTCCAATGCTGCCTTTACCACCATTTTGCACCGGATAGAGACCATGTATTTTATGTATAATTTCATAAGAAACTTTTCATTGTACGGATTAATGATATAAATATACTGGAAAATAATAAAAAAAGACCTATTAAATCAAAATATGCTACTTAATGAGCTGTGCTTTGTGTTTAGATAGGTAAAAGTCAAGATGCCTACCAGCTAAGAATTGAACTAATTACCACGCTATCATTCTGACGCTGTATCCAGTACCCTTAACTTTTGATGCGCTATATCCAACTCCCTACGCAAGGCTTCATTCTGTAACAAAAGATTAAAAACAACATCAATGCCTTCCAGATTGATACCCAAATCATAATAAAATTTGATCATCTTTTCTATTTCATTGATGTCGTCTATGTGGACATATTTATCATCTTGGATGACTTGTACAGCAATCAAACCATATGACTGTAGCGAATCTATAAAAGACATCTCTACTTG
>JBGSOH010000215.1:0-2628 GCA_041739205.1 Saprospiraceae bacterium | reverse complement strand
AGAATATTAGATTGGTTCTTTTATGTGACCATTTGTGATACAAAGCAATTTATCATTGCACTTTTATAGTAGTTTCCGATGCCACTATATTGGTTCATTACCACAAATTTCAATATTCTCTTTATCTTTGAATTAATATTTTTTTTGTAAAAACCTCTCCATCTAAATTAAGCTTGATATAATAAATTCCATTGTTTAAACTTGTAATATCTAGACTTACTTGCTGAGTTGTATCATTTAATTTGTTGAAGTCTTTGCTATCTAATACATTTCTACCCCCCATGTCAAAAATTTCTACAGTTCCTACACTTCCTATATTATGCTCTATTTCAACATTTATTAATGTAGATGCAGGATTTGGATATAATCTTAACTTGATATCAAGAAGGTTATCTACCCAAATGCTTATCGGTTTGCTAATATCCTTTGTCCCATCAAAATCATAAGAAATTAATTGGTACAAGTATAACCCATTTTGTTGTATTTGATCGTCGGTTAATTCATATAACTTTTCAGAATTGGAACTGCCTTTTGCTTTAACTTTTTTTACTGATTCAAAAAGTGTGCCATTTACACTCCTCATTATTTCGAAGTAATCGGTATTCAACTCAGAAGCTGTTTTCCAATACAAATAATTGATGTTCTCTTTTTTATTCCAATTACCATAAAAATCTACTAGGTCGATCGGTAAAGGCTTAAATTGAAAACCAATGTCTATATTATTTAGGATCAATGCATAACTGATATTTAACACATCGGACTGCCCATTTATTCTATCCGTAATATCGCTATCTTTATCAGCATCTACCCCTTCATTTGGCATGACTAAATCATACATTTCTTGAGTCCCTACTTTGATAAAATAATCACCCACATCACAAACTTCAAAACTATAAAATCCTGAAAATCCATCGCTAATTGTTGAAATTGTGGTATCTAAGGCTTGACTTGGGAATGAAGCATCATATAAATAAATGACAATGCCATCCAATCCAAGATCACTGTCATCTTGCACATTAGATTCATTGCCATTATCTAGCCACACATAGTCGCCAATGTATGCGCATCTATAAAAACCTGCATCATAAATCGAAGTATTCTCACCCGAAAGAACAGAAAAAATTGACGTGGTACCATCCGTCCCACCAGCATCACTGTCTCTTGCATCATCAATACCAATGTTGTCAGGCGATCTTTTAAAGCTGTCGTTGGGTAGGTCAAATGTAATCATGTAATTACCCGGTACTACATTTGCAAAACTATATTGGCCCATAATATCAGTAAACACGGTATCATCTACAGCAACACCTCGTCCATCTACGCCAAACAATCTGACTAAGGACTGGTCTATTCCTTGCTCGCCAATGTCTTGAATACCATTTTTGTTACTATCTTCCCATACAAAATCACCTACTATTGCAAACTTGTAATAACCTGCATAAATATTGGAAATAGTATCCGAAGGCGATACCATAAATGTTGCTGTGATTCCTGTATTTGGGTTGGCATCGCTATCGACATTTTCATCACCACCAAGGTCTGCCACCGTTGGTTCAAAACCCAAAGGGCGATCAAACATAACAGAATAATCTCCGGGAACGAGGTCAGAAAATATATAATTACCCATCATATCTGAAAAAGTATGAGCCACCTGAGCGCCCATGTTATCAAACAATCGGACTGTACTATTAGGTATACTTCCTTCTCCTACTTCAAAAATACCATTCGCATTTAAATCCTCCCAAACTAAGCCTGCAACAGCACCACATTCGCTTACTAATACCTGAACAATATCCTCCGATGAGCAATCACCTACTGTCACAGTAACGGTATAATTCTGGGTAATATAAGGACTAACAGTGATACTGCGTGTGTTAAGACCATTGCTCCATTGATAAAAAGCATCTGGTACTAAATCAGCCGTCAATATAACGGACTGACCACTACAAATAGTCTTATCAATCCCAGCATTTGCTACAGGTGGAAAGTTGACATTTATAGTAATTTCATCTATAATTTGACAGCCATCTGATGCTGTAAAAGTAACCATATAGGTGGTCGAGACAGAAGGCGAAACACTTATCATAGCGCCAGTCTGACCTGTACTCCAGCTATAACTTCCTAGACTAGTACTAGAAGCCGTTAATAAAACAGTTTGGGGAAAACATAACTCAAAATCATCACCCAAAAACACATTACATGCTTCGCAACTTCTGATCACAAGTGGATTGCTGATATCCAAACAAGCGGAAACTAAGTTATCGATATGACTTCCTGGGACAAGACCAGTAATATCAATATAATTTAAAGCAAAGATTAAAAAAACTCCTGTATCAATTGTTGAAAATGAAGGTAAAGAATTAACTTGTAAAATATTTTTCTCCTTGTCAGTCAGTATATAAGATGTCAAAAAATCAGTATTCCCTCCTGATGTATTAAAGCTAAAGTTTCCATCAAAAGTGTTGCAGGAATCGATCTGTGGACAAACTAAAATTTCTAATGGAGAAGATAAATTAAAACAACTTCCCACAACATTAGAAATTGATGAACCGATCTGAACCAAAGGGTATTGTGATGACAAATATTGGATGCCATAAATGTTATATAGACCTGCATCTTGCGCAGGAA
>JBGSOH010000165.1:0-4013 GCA_041739205.1 Saprospiraceae bacterium | reverse complement strand
GACACTAAAGCGTTTTTTGTATTCAGGAGCTTGTGATGATGTGAACAATTGACGGATCATCTGCATATCGATTACAGGTTTAGGAGCTATCAACTTTTTATACTTTTCGACCGCTACTTCTAAGTCATCTTCATCTATTGGTTTTAATAGATAGTCAATGCTATTGAGTTTAAAAGCTCGCAGCGCATACTCGTCATACGCTGTAGTAAAGATGATCGGACTTTGAATGGTGACTTTTTCAAATATCTCAAAGGACAAACCATCTGACAATTGAATATCCAGAAATATCAACTCAGGATGTGGATTTTGCTGAAACCATTCTACTGCTTCTCTGACCGAATGCAACATGACTTGAACCGGAATATTGAGCTTTTCCAGTTTGCGCTGTAACATACGTGCTGCGGGCTTTTCGTCTTCTATGATGATGGTGGTCATAATTTGTTGGATTTACACAAAATCATTGTTTTCCTTTTCTTTATTCATAAGCTCTCTGATCTTGCGTTCTTCCCAATCTTTGCCAAAATATTAGATCTACGCTAAAGACATTAAATCCGTGCGCTAATAAACCTATTCCCCACCAAAAAGCAGTAGAGAAATTTCTGAATTCAAATAACGATACGCTCGTTTTGCTATATGTATAATTGGCATAAATGATCATCATATTGACCACTAGATAAACCAAAAGGTGAATGTAAAAACCTTTTAACTTTTTTACTCTTTTTTGTGCTGCTTCGTAAGCTATTTCTTGATCAAAATTATTCATGACTATTCCCATTTACGTTGATTAATGTGTTGTTGTTTTTCCATGAGTTCACTTATTTTCCTTTCTTCCCAAGTTCTCCCATAGCCAAATACTGAAAAAGCTTGTAATGACACACCTAGTCCCCAACCAAGCATTGGGAAAATAAACCACTTAAACTCCCAAGATGTCTGATAATTGATCCAGGCAAGCAATGGAATGACAAAACAAAATGAAATCAGATTACCATAAAACTCCTTAATATCTTTGACTTGTTTTTTGGCTTTTAAATACGCGTCCACTTCATTATATTTTTTATGATTGATCAATTTTATTTCTTTGGTCAAGATCGGTATCTTGACCATAAAGTTGGTTTCATCTGCATCGACCATCACAGGCTTTTCCGTCAAGATGGCATAACGACTCACAATGTTTTTTAAGCCTACACCTGACCCACTTTGTAAGACTTCTTTTTTCTGAAGATTATTAGATACGACGAGATAATCACCTTCTACAGTAATCGTGATGTGTAGCGGTTGTAAATCACTTACGATGTTATGTTTGATGGTGTTTTCTAGTAGCAACTGTAATGATAAAGGCACTACTTTGGTTTCTTCATCTATCACTGTATCAGGAAGACTGTAGCTCAAACTGTTTTCAAATCGCATGCTTAGCAACTTCATATACGTCTTTGCAAAATTCAATTCTTCTTTTAAAGGTACCAATTCTTTGTCCTTTTGATCTAGCACGTACCGATATATTTTAGATAGCGACGTGGTAAATCTTTGGGCATTTTCCGGATTCTCTTCTATCAGCGAACTCAATACATTCAGACTATTGAATAAAAAATGTGGGTCGATTTGATTTTTTAATGTTTCAAACTGAGCGGATGCATTTCCTGCGATAATTTTTTGTTCTTTGACCCTGTTTTCTTGCAATTTCCTATACAAAAATACTGCATGAAAAAATAAAGAAACGACAAAAGTGATGATCAAGATTAGGATATAATTGCTAAACTTTTGATCCTTGATAAATGCTTCGAATGGTTGATTATTTATCCACACTTCTATGGTCAATCTTACAAACCAAGCACCCATCATGGTCAAAGGAATACTTCCTAAAAAACCAATGGCTATTCTGTACTTTTCTGTTTGTGAAGTCCAATTAACCTTATGGTTCAGATAATCAAATAAGACACTGTTGATGATTGTCAAAACAAAACCAAAATACACACTGTAAGAAAATTCAACCATCATCTTACGATCCCAAGTTAAATTCCAACCCATGAGCGCCTTTAAGATCATGATAATCAAAGACACTCCAATACCTACGATAATGCCAGTGGTAACTAATCTAGTGATATATTTAAATTCCTTTTGCAAAATGTGATGATATGGTTTTTAATAATTACTTGCATGCTGCGACCATAGATTGCGCTCTGTCCAATCCCCAATTGGGATGAAAAGCGCTTTCAGGCTTAAAAGTAGCAAAAAGTTCGATAGCTTTTTCTGCTTTTGCGCATAAAGGTTTGGTGTCTGTTCCAAAAAACTTAGCAGAACCCATTTCAAATTCTGTTTTGCTGAGTACGACCCTTGGGTTTTCGGGAGCAATGGCTTCTGCTTTTCCATATATTTCCATGACCGTACCTGACAGCTTCATCCCATTTGTCATAGGATCAAAAGCTATCCAAGCTGTATGAATCATCGCTTGCATGACCAATAATTCAGGATGATTAGCTTGTTTTTTTAATTCGACATCCAATGCCGCCTGTGCTTTTTTGAGCAATGCATCGACTTGGATTTTGTCTTTGGTAGCGAATGCTGTGGTGGTACTTACCAAAGCTACATAATAATTGGGCAACCAATTTTCCTTTTCAGCAGCTGCTATTCTTTCAAACATAGCCACAGCTTCACTATTTTTACCTTCAGACCAAAGCCCCATAGCGGATTGCATTCCTTTTTCATAAGCGCTTTGGCCAAATGTGGAGAAGCTAATAGTTGCGAATAATAATACGATTAAATGTTTCATGATTGTTTGTTTAATGTTTAATTGTTTAATGTTTAAATGTCGAATTGTTTAAATGTTGAATTGTTTAATGTTTAAAGTTGAAATGTTTAATTTGAATTGGGAATACATTTTTATGGAGGGATTCTAAAGTCCTTCTTTTTTAAGACCGTGTCACGTCTTTAGCGTGAGACGGATTTAGGATGAGTAGATTTTGAGTGAATTAATTGATTTTTATGGTCATATTTTTATGATTGGTCAATTGGAACTTAGCATCTTCGTATTTGGGTGGTCCCATGTTTCCTTTGGCGTCATTTGAACAACCATAACTTTCTTTGGGTATGCCAAACCAACCTGTATCCAATTTATTATTACTATTTTCATCATGATAAAGTGAAATCGCATACTCACCATCAGGTATGTTTTCAAATACAACCTTGGCTGTATTGGCTTTGATATCACCAGTTTTGCTAAAGATTGTTTTTTTCATAAATTGATTGGCACCACTGTAAATACCTACCATGACTTTGCCTTGATTGTTTTTAAAGTTTGTGATGGTAACGGTCAGCGTATTGTATTGTGCATAACTTATTATACTCATGAAGATTGCGATTATTGTTAAAAGGTGTTTCATTGAACTGTGTTTTAAATTATAAGTCAAAAGTAAGGACTTCCTAAAGTGTGTACAAAAACATGTGACCGAACTGTTGAATATGTAGGATGAGTTGTGATGATAGGCTAATTATTTAAATCAAGTTTTTTGTTTATTTGAATATTTATTAAAAAGGAACTATTTAAGTGTAAATTGGGTTTTGATTTTATAAAAATCATATTATGGAAATATTTAGACAAGAGGTGGAAATTATAAATGCAAATGATACGGCATTACTGAAAGCAGGTTATATAAAAGAATCAGAAGTAAGGCAAATGAAAGTGGAAATGATGGTGGACACGGGAGCGTATATGATCTGCATCAATGAAGAATTAAAAAATCAGCTTGGATTAGAAATAAATGATCGACAAGAAGGTGTCTTGGCCAATGGAGATAGACATCTTTTTGATATTGCTGGACCTATAGAAATTCGTATTCATAATAGAAGGACAATATCTGAAGCTATTGTATTGCCAGGTAATGCGGAGCCACTTCTTGGCAGTATCCCTTTAGAAGCTATGGATTTATTGGTTGATCCCAAAATGGGGCAACTAGTTGTTCCTAAAGATAGACCTTATATTGCCCAGACATTAATTTTGTGATAACCATTGGTATTAT
>JBGSOH010000163.1:0-16942 GCA_041739205.1 Saprospiraceae bacterium | reverse complement strand
CTATCTCAGATATATTTTCTATTTCGAGTGTCATTTCTGATCTTACTTTCGCTAGATTATATTTGATAATGGTTTGGTCGCCAATATTCAGTTTTTCACCTTGATAAAAGTAGATAGTCCTATTGATACCTAATGAAGCTTTTGGTAAGATAAATGTTGCTCCAGGTACAATTTTTACATTAAAAATAGCTACTTCATTTTGCGGATCAGCTGCCCAACTATTTGGAGCTGGTGAAGGTGCTTTATGATTTTCGATCTCGCCAGCAATGACTTCTACTTCTACCCCTTTTTGCTCGCCAACTTGTACTTGATATCTAGGTATATCCTTGCTCCACAACATTTTAAAATGCGGATCTACCATCTTTGACTTTTTGGGAAGATTGAGCCATATTTGAAATAATTCCATTGGATTTTCTTGATCTTCATGGATCAAGGGAAACATTTCAGCATGTTGTACACCACGTCCAGCTGTCATCCATTGCACATCGCCTTCACCATATCTACCTGATGCGCCCATTGAATCTGAATGATCTACAAAACCTTCTCTGACTACTGTAATGGTCTCAAATCCACGATGTGGATGCCCAGGAAATCCTGGCACCGTAGCGCCATGATACATACGCCAACCATCACGAATGATAAAATCATCACCAATAGATCTACCTTCTAAGTGTTGTGGTTCGGGTCCCATCTCGCCATTTCCCACAGGAAACTTATCTTCATGATGGACACAAAACAAAAATGGGTCATAAGTATCCCATATAAAACCCATTGGTTTCACTTCGAGTATTGGTTTTTGTTGCTCTTCTATTTGCATATCTGATTTTATTTGTAATGAATTCACACCAGTCACAACACCTACGGTTGCCACTAAAGATGATCCTAATTTTTTAAAAAAACTTCTTCGGTGATTTGTTTCCATGTCTGAAATGATTTATATTTGTTATAACAAATGTTTTTACGAATGGTTTGAATAGAACTTTATCAAAAATAGGAAAATTGGATGAAAATAAAATATTAATGACGTATTGGTCAATAAATGAAATATTTAACTTCGTTATACATGTAGTTATAAACTATTTGTATATTTATCGCTTTAAATAATATTTACCCAAAACAATCATAATTTACGCCCAAAACATGACGGATACAACTTATTTGAATATTAAAAGTACAAAGCTACATACTTATGATGCCATTGTAGTAGGAAGTGGCATAAGTGGTGGTTGGGCTGCCAAAGAATTGACTGAAAAAGGTCTCAAAGTCCTACTGATAGAGCGTGGACAAAGACACGATCATATCAAAGATTATAAAACGGCATCTCAAGACCCATGGGAATTTGGTCATGGTGGCATGACCACACAAACCCAAAAATCAGATTATCCAGTCATCCATAGAGGTTGGGCAGCACAAGAAGCAGTCATGGACGCTTGGGTAAATGAAAAAGACTGTCCTTACTCTGAGATAAAACCATTCACTTGGTGGAGAAGTTATAGGATGGGAGGAAGAAGTGTCATTTGGGGAAGACAAAGCTATAGACTTAGTGATTTAGATTTTGAAGCAAATGTAAAAGAAGGAATTGCGGTTGACTGGCCAATAAGGTATAAAGATTTGGCTCCTTGGTACGATGTTGTTGAAAAATTTATAGGTGTAAGTGGTACAAAACAAGGCTTACCGCATCTACCTGATGGACAATTTCAACCAGGGATGGACTTGAATATTGTTGAAAAAGAAATAGCCAAAAAAATTGGAACTCATTATAAAAACAGTCGTCACCTTTTCATAGGGCGTGTAGCCAATCTTACATCAGACTTACCAGGTAGGAGCAAATGTCAATATAGAAATCGATGTTGGGAAGGATGTCCTTATGGTGGATATTTTAGCACACAGTCATCAACATTACCTGCCGCTTTGGCTACAGGAAACCTTCATATTGTCACAGGTGCCATAGCAAAACAAATCTTATATGACAAAGATAATAAGAAAGCAACTGGTGTTGAAATCTTAGATACTGAAGACAACAAAACTTATGAATTTAAGAGTAAAATCATATTTGTGTGCGCTTCAGCATTGAATAGTACTTGGTTAATGATGAATTCTGCCACTGACGTTTGGCCAGAAGGATTAGGAAGTAGCAGCGGCGAACTGGGCCATAATGTCATGGATCATCATTATAACCTTGGTGCAAGTGGTAAAATGGATGGTTTTGAAGAATTTTATACCTACGGCAGACGTCCCAATGGTTTTTATATCCCAAGATTTGTAAACTTGAATGGTGACAAACGCAGCTATCTGAGAGGATTTGGTTACCAAGGATCAGCTAGTAGAGAAGAATGGCAAAGAGATGTAGCAGAACTAGGTATAGGTGTTGATTTAAAAAACATGCTCACTACGCCTGGTCAATGGCAAATAGGAAGCACAGGGTTTGGTGAGATATTGCCACATCATGACAATAAAATCATGCTAGATAAAAGACTTTATGATAAAGATGGAAATATCACCACAGATACAAACTCAGGAAAACCAAAAACAGACAAATGGGGTTTGCCTATCTTAGCAATGGACGCCGAACTCAGAGAAAATGAGTTGAACATGCGCAAAGATATTGTAGAAGAAATGAAACAAATGTTCGAAAATGCAGGCGTAAAAGACGTCAACATATGGGATGCTGGACATAATATGGGACACGGAATCCACGAAATGGGGACTGCTCGTATGGGACTCGATCCGAAGACATCGGTCTTAAATGGTTGGAATCAAGTGTGGGATGCGCCAAATGTTTTTGTAACAGACGGAGCTTGCATGACGAGTAGTGCTTCTCAAAATCCTTCTTTGACCTATATGGCATTGACCGCACGTGCAGCAGATTATGCCGTAAGTGAATTAAAAAAACAAAATCTATAATTACAAACATGGACAGGAGAACAATCATAAAACAAATATCAATCTTGACAGGTGCTGCCTTTGTAGGTGGCCAAATATTTATTCAATCAGGATGCAAAACGGATGGTCAGACTACAAAAGCGTTATTAACAAATGATCAAATAGCGCTCCTAGATGAAATAGGTGAAACCATCCTACCACAAACAGATAGTCCTGGTGCCAAGTCAACAAATATTGGTGCTTTTATGCATAAAATGGTGACCGACTGTTACAGTACTGAAGAACAGAGAATATTTATAGAAGGATTGGAAAATATCAAACAGCGTTTTGAAACAAAATATTCTACTTCATTTATAAGTGCTAATGCAGATCAAAAGACAGCATTTTTAAATAATGTAAATACAGAAGCCATAGCATTTAGAAAAGCCAAAAAATATGAAGACCCTGAACACTATTTTGTAATGATGAAACAACTTACGATATTGGGTTATTTCACCTCAGAAATCGGTGCTACAAAGGCCCTTAATTACATAGCAGTTCCAGGCAAATACGACGGAAGCTACCCTTACAAAAAAGGAGATAAAGCTTGGGCTAGTAGTTGAAGTGATTAAGAAGTTGAAGGTTACATTTTAAATGAGTTTTATCACTTCTTCTTCCCAACTTTTTTACTCTTCGCCTTAATCCTAGCCTCCGTTTTGTCCATAAATGTCTGATAACCATCATGCAAAACGACAGATTTCAAATGGCCAATCCATTTTTTTACTTCTTTGTATTGAGCCATTTTTTCCTTTAACACGATAAGTTTTGAAATAATCAAAGGCTTATCTATTCCTTTGACGGTCAATGCAAAATCAATCAACTTTTCTGCTTCCATATCTTCGTCAAAATCTATCAAAAGTTGTATAAAATAAGGATATACAAAAACAGCCTTGATATCTGCTGCCAATGCATCTTGGAAATACGTTTTGGCTGTGGCATAATCTTGCAACTGTTCTGCATACACTCTGCCATAAAGACAAAGTGTTGCAGCGTTATTGTTGTCACCAGATAAAGCATAATCCAGGGATTCTATGGCTTCTTCTAGGTTGTAAGGATAAGCATCTATTGCCTTAACTAAATATTTATCTATCGAACTCATTTCCAAAATTATTTTTTAAATCATTTTTTAAACTTAACCTTTGGGATTTATATCCTTTTTCTACTTTCATTTTTTTGAAATCGGAACCACGAAATGTTCTTACTGGATTGCCACGCTCTATCTGCATTTGGTTTTTCCATTGAGACAATTCATTGGTTTTTAAGGATTCCAAATGTTTTTCACGGATTTTGACTAGGAGACGTTCGTAAGCCAATTTTTTGTTCTGATGTTGTGAGCGGCTATCCATGGCTACTACTTGTATTCCCGTAGGATGATGTGTAGCCCTGATAGCAGAACTGACCTTATTAACATGTTGCCCTCCTGCACCTGAACTACGCATGGCCTGATAGGAAATATCCGTATCCTTAACTTCAACATTTTCAGCACTTTCCACTTCAAAAATACCAATAAACCAATTCTTACGTTTATGGTCTTTGCGGATTTCGCTTTCGCCTATCCATTGTATCGTACCAATCCACGAAGCGACAAAACTCAACGTTTGATCTCCATCTATGGACAAAAGTGCTGTCTCAACAGACCCATTTTCGTCTCCTGCTATTTTCTGCAATACTTGAACATCTAGCTCTAGGTTTCTTGCTTCATCCATTAAAATCTGAAGTACCCGAGCGACTACTCGGGTACATTCAGCCGGTCCACGACCTGATGTGATTTGAATTAACTTTTGCATGATGTTATCCTTTATCCATTCTTACTATTTTGGGTGTGAACGTGCCCATGATATCCATCAACTCTGTTTGCAACGACATGACTTTCGTGATATCTTTATAAGCCATCGGCGACTCATCGATGCTACCACCGATCAAGGTTACACCAGCATCTTTGAGTCGTTTTTTGATCTCATGTTGTGTAAATTGAGATTTGCATTGAGCTCTTGAAAACAATCTTCCTGCCCCATGAGAAGCAGATTGGATACTGTTTTCATCACCTTTGCCCACCACAATATATCCTGGCGCAGTCATCGATCCCGGAATGATGCCTGCTACTCCACGAGCTGCCGGAGTAGCACCTTTGCGGTGTACGATACATTCTTTGCCATCTACGATTTCGCGCCAAGCCAGGTTGTGGCTGTTAGAGATATTGACTAGGACTCTTTTGCCTAGTGCTTTGCTAAGCCGACGATGAATGTCTTCATGACAAGCCGCTGCATAGTCACCTGCTAGGTTCATAGCCAACCAATATTCCATACCATCGTGTGTGTTCAGGTCCAACCACGCCAGATGCTGCACCTGACGTGGCAAAGGACACTGCTTCATAGCGAGGGTCGTATAATGTTTGGCAATATTGGCACCTAATCCACGCGAACCACTGTGCGACAAAACCGCAAAATAACTACCAGGTTTGAGTTTCCATTCAGGCAAAGTTTGGTCAATATCCACGAAGCCAAACTCTACAAAATGATTGCCACCACCTGAAGTTCCCAATTGTTTGTAGGCTTTGTTGATCATACCTTTGAGCAATGGAATCTCTCGAAACTCTTTCCTGTCCAACACGGCATGGTCGGCCTTGATTTTGTGTGTCTCAGTCATACCAAATTTAGTGTGGTCTTGGAGTATGTTTTTTAGTTCATCTTCCCGACCATTGACATAAGTTCCAGGCAAATCAAAAATAGACAAACTCATCCTACAGCCGATATCCACACCGACGCCATAAGGTATGACCGCATTGTCCGTAGCCAATACACCACCGATCGGCAGTCCATATCCTGCATGTCCGTCGGGCATCAGCGCACCTTTGACGGCTACAGGAAGTTTGAGTGATTCGTACAGTTGATACTTAGCGGCATCTTCTATTTCGTTTTCGCCATAGATCTGAAAAGGCACTCGTTCTGTTTTTAATCGATGCATTTTTAGTTCTACTGGTTTGACTAGACTTTCGGCTATTTTTCCCCAAGTTGGGTCGCCCATATAAGTATCCGGTTTGAGCAAAACTTCTTTCGCTTGTGCCAAGACACTTTCTTTTTTCTCGCGCTTCTTGTATCTATTGATATATCCGAGCGCAATGTTTATTGAATTATTTTGAGGAAAGCCCAATTTAATTAAGTCCTTCCCTGAGATTTTACTTCCCATGAATGATTGATTTTGAATGAAAGTCATTTTGTAAAAACAGCTTTTAATTTTTTACTCATCCTAAATCCTACTCACGCTAAAGACGTGACACAGTCTTAAAAAAGAAGGACTTAAGATGCGTTTCTACAAAACGACTTAAGATTAATATTTTTTAAATATAATTATGATGCAATATGAATTGCAGACCGTAGGATTGCCTGAACCGAAATTCAAACTTCAAAATGATACCAAACGGGAAAATTTTTGTTGTGCTTATACTTTTTCAATTCTTCCTAACTAGGATTAAAATCAATAAAATATGATGGTAAATCGAAAGTAGTAAGCATAAAAAAGCCCGTTGAAATGTACTTCTTCGGGCTTCATATATCTATGGGAAAGGATATTCTTAAGAGAAATGTAAGCCACGAAGAATGCTGTCAGCAGGTGCTCCGTTATTCTGATTTGATGTGAAACAAGACATAATCTTCGTGTTAAAATGGTTTATAATAAATAACAATACAAATGTATATCGGGATGAGTACAGTAAAAAATTATTCTACTGCAATATGTTTTTATTAAGAGAAATTGGGAAGAAATTAACAGAAATGGAGTAGAATAGATGAATAAACTATCATTTTACATCACTTCGCCTGCCCATAATCTTTTTAGAAATTCTTGCCAAGGTAAAATGCATCTACTTTAAATTTGTCGGGATAATCTAAAGTATAACTTTAAATTTGTCGGGAAAATTTAAAGTAGAAGCATAAACAGCAATCTAACCAAAATCAAAATTCTGATTTAAAATTGCCACTAAATCTAATAATATCTATTGTTGAAACCTGAAGCCTAACCTTCCTTCAATATATTCCTACTGATGACCAATTTCTGAATCTCTGATGTGCCTTCTCCTATCGTGCACAACTTCGAATCTCTAAAGAACTTCTCTACAGGGAAGTCTTTGGTATATCCATATCCGCCGAATATTTGGATGGCATCTGTTGCAATTTGTACGCAAATTTCTGATGCATAATATTTGGCCATTGCAGATATGGTCGTGACTGGTTGGTGGTTGTTTTTAAGGTGAGCAGACTTTCTGATGAGTAACTCTGCTGCTTGTATTTTGGTCGCCATATCTGCTAGTTTGAAAGAAATAGCTTGGAAATTAGCTATTGGCTGACCGAATTGTTCTCTTTCTTTAGCGTATTTTACGGATGCTTCGTAGGCACCTTTTGCTATTCCTAATGATAATGCAGCAATACTAATACGTCCACCATCTAGGATTTTCATAGATTGGATAAAACCTTCTCCTACATTGCCTAACACTTGCGATTTATGCACTCGACAATTATCAAAAATCATTTCGGCAGTTTCGGATGCACGCATGCCAAGCTTGTTTTCCTTTTTACCTCCTGAAAAGCCTGGCGTCCCTCTTTCCACTACAAAAGCTGTAATACCGCGACTGTCCAATAAATCACCTGTACGTGCAAGTACAACAGCTACATCACCTGATTTACCATGAGTGATCCAGTTTTTTGAGCCATTGATGACCCAATCATCACCGTCTTGTACAGCAACACATTGCATTCTCATCGCATCCGAACCAGTATTTGCTTCAGTCAATCCCCAAGCGCCTATCCATTCTGCGGAAGCTAACTTAGGTAGATATTTTTGTTTTTGTTCTTCGTTACCGAATGCCAAGATATGACCTGTACAAAGGCTATTGTGTGCTGCAAGACTTAGACCCACAGAACCGCAAACCTTTGCTATTTCTACTATTACACTCACATATTCTTGATATCCGAGACCTGACCCACCATATTCTTCTGGTACCAACACGCCCATAAAGCCTAATTGGCCTAATGCACGCATGGTTTCCACAGGAAAAAACTGAGGTTCATCCCACTCCATAACATGCGGTAATATATGTTGCTGTGCAAATGTTTTGGCAGATTCTTCTATCATTTGTAAGTTGTCAATAGTATCTGTATGCATATTTATTTTAACTTTGTTGCTTCAATAACGAGACATAAAGGTAAATGTTTTGGAAGAGATACCCAAATTTAAAGAAAAATTAAGAGATACCCATATTAATTACAAAATGAAAATATTCACATCTTTCAGTAAATGGTTAGGAATCTTCATGATACTGATAATCTGCCATAGAAATGCTTATACACAAGAAACGTCTAAAATTGATTGGCATAAAGATCTGGACTACCTAAAAAATGAGTTACCTATTTTGCATAGTAATTTATTCTTTCAATACCCACAAGCATCTTACGAAAGTGATATCGAAAGTCTCAAAAAACAAATTGGCGTCATCAGCGACGAAACTATGTTTATAAAGATTCAGCAATTACTAGTAAAATTGGGTGATTCACATACAACATCAAACTTCTTGCATAAACTTCCAAGGATGTATTTGCCGATCGTACTTGAAACCTTTGATGAGGGCATTTTTATCGTTGGTACTATAGATATTGATGAAAATGTGATGGGAAACAAACTGATTAGTATCAATGGACATCCTTTAAAATCCATCATAGATAGTGTAAAAACACTGTATGTCGCAGAAAATGACTCTTGGCACAAAAGAAATATTACCAATTATCTGGTCAATTATGATGTTCTCAAGTATTTTGGTTTTGTTGATAAAGAAAAAGTGATACTCCAAATGGAAAATTATTACGGCATTCCTGATGAAAAAACGGTGAAAGCCATACATGTGGAAGATATTGATAATGATGAGGTAGAATATATCAAATTCAGTGGTAGAAAAAACAAAAGACCGAGAACACGAGCAATTTTTGGCCATAAGTATCTGCCAAAAGATAGTCTTTACTTTGTTACGTATAATAGATGTACAGGTAGAGAAAACGAACAAATGTTGGCTATCCAAGATTCATTAAATATTGATATGAATGAATATTGTACTACTCAACCCAAAACAGACAAAAAATCAAAAGAAAAAACTGAGGTTAAACCACTACCATACTTCCGTCATTTCAGAGATTCAGTATTTCAAGTCATTAATAATCAACCAATTAAAAAATTAGTTTTTGACCTTAGTCGAAATGGTGGTGGCACGACTGCACAAGGTACAGCTATGATAGAAAAGCTAGCACAAATGATCGATACCACCAAAACTAAGGTATATGTCATCGTAGGTAGAAGGACGTTTTCAGCAGCGATTATTCACACCATGGAACTGAAAAGATTACTCAATGCTACCATCCTAGGTGAGCCGACGGGCGGAAAACCAAGTTTCTATGGTGGTGTTGATACAAGATATTTACCAAGCTCGTGTTTACGTATTAGATTTTCTGGAAGTCATCGAAAAACAACATTAGATGAAGCTACTGCGAATGCAAATACTATTATGCCCGATGTGCTATTTCCAGTCACACTTGCGAGTGTTACATCAGGTACAGATGCTATTTATGATTGGATATTGAAGCAGTAAGAAGAAAGTTCAAAAGTAGCTTCCTACTTAAATTTGCTTAATTTTTACTAACAGCAACTTATTATATTACGACAACGTTATAAAAGTTTAATAAAGTTAGTTTTAAAATTTACTTTTAAATATTTTTTATGGACAATACAATGTTAATAGAGGTGAAAAATCCTAAAGCTGTCCAACTTATGTATGAGTTGGAAGAACTCCTTTTAATTAAAGTGTTAGATGATAGTTTTAAACCAACAAAAACGAAACTTTCAGAAAAATATCGGGGAATTCTTAGCAAAGAAGAAGGACAAGACTTAAACGAACACATTAATCAAATTCGAGGTGAATGGAACAATATCTAATAGATACTAATGTTATTTCCGACTATTTTTCATCATCTTTTCCAAATTCAGGTTTGTTGTTTATGGATAGTGTCCTAGATAATGACCCAAACCTTTCATTCATCACCCAAATAGAATTATTGTGTTGGAAAACCAATGATGTTAATACACAATACATAAAAGATTTCCTTGCCGACAGTAATATTTTGGGCATAAATCAAGATGTAGTAAATTTATGTGTTAAAATACGTAAAGAAAAGAGAATAAAAATTCCAGACGCAATAATTGCTGCTACGGCTATTTCCCATGGATTTTTAATAATTACTGCAAATGAAAAAGATTTTAAAAATATCGAAGGTTTACGATTTATAAATCCATATAAATTGTAACACAGTATTATTTACTAAAGGCTCTGTGGAATTGAAAAAAAGGTTTAACCATCACTGAATATTTCTTTTCATTCCCATACAAATCCATTTTTCTAAAAAGAACACGTACTTTTGTGGCTAAAATTGCCAAACGGCATGGTCAGACAAGTAGAAATTAAGGTTTTTCCGGACAAAGTCCACGATGATACATACATTCACTCGCTCATTCATCAGCAAATGAAAAGTGACATGCCACTTATTCAAGACATCGTGCTCGTAAAAAAATCTATCGATGCTCGAGGTCGAAGACCTATTTATATCTTAAGATACGATGTCTATGTAGATGAAAAATATCAAAAAGCTGAAGAAATCATATCTAGATTTCAAGATGTTGCTCATGAGCCGATTGTCATCATAGTTGGTGCAGGACCTGCAGGATATTTTGCGGCACTCGAATGTCTAGAGTCAGGACTAAAACCCATAGTGCTTGATCGTGGCAAAGATGTGAGAGAACGAAGACGAGACTTAAAATCTATTCAACAAGATGGGGTGGTCAATCCTGACTCTAATTATTGTTTTGGCGAAGGTGGAGCTGGTACTTACAGCGATGGTAAGTTATACACTAGATCTGTAAAACGAGGTAAAATCGAAAAAGTCTTGCAATTATTGGTGGAGCATGGTGCGATGACTGACATACTAGTAGATGCTCATCCACATATAGGTAGCAACAAATTGCCAGTCATCATTGCTGCCATTAGAGCCACTATCGAACAATTTGGAGGTGAAGTACATTTTAACCAAAAAGTGACAGATTTTGTCATCCAAGATGGTCAGATATCAGGTGTAAAATGCGGAGATACTAGTTTTGATGGTGAAGCTGTCATACTTGCGACTGGTCACTCAGCACGAGATATCTATCAATTGCTTGCTGATAAAAATATCAAAATAGAAGCCAAACCATTTGCGCTTGGTCTTAGGATCGAACATCCACAATCTTATATCGATCAGACACAATATCATCAAGATGAACGAGAAGAAAATCTACCTGCAAGTAGTTACAGTGTAGTCACTCAAGTAGCAGGCAAAGGCGTATTTTCATTCTGTATGTGTCCCGGTGGACTCGTCGTTCCTGCGGCAACCACGCCTGGCGAAATAGTTGTAAATGGTATGTCACTAAGCAGGAGAGATAGTCCCTTTGCCAATTCAGGATTTGTGACTTCTATCGAGCTCGATGAATTAGAAAAACATGGATATACGGGCATTTTTGCGGCAATGAACTTCCAAGCTGATGTTGAAAAAGCCATGTTTGCGGCAGGCGATGGTAGTCAAAAAGCACCTGCACAACGTGTGGATGATTTTGTGAATGGTATTTTATCCTTAGAGCTAAATGAAACATCATATATTCCTGGATTGATTTCTGCACCGTTGCACAAAATATTACCAACATTCGTCTATAAAAGATTACGTCAAGGCCTAATTGATATTGATAAAAAAATGCGCGGGTACAAAACCAATAAAGCAAATATCATCGGTGTAGAAAGCCGGACGTCATCTCCTATCAGAATACCAAGAGATGGAGATACATTATGTCATCCAGAGATTGATGGCCTATTTCCATGTGGTGAAGGTGCTGGATATGCAGGAGGTATTATCTCAGCAGCAATGGACGGTCAAAATGTGGTCAAAGCGATCAAAAAATGTATGGATATCAAAAAATGATCTTTTAATATCGACTAAAAATTATACTTTTGCAGTATGAAGGATATCGCAGATTTATTAGGTAGGATATTTATTGCCTTTTTATTTATTTATGAAGCATTAGATTCTTTGGTTTTTTATGATAAAACCAAGGCAACAATGTCACTATATGGCCTGACATGGCATCAGGATTTCCTATTAGTTACCATTATTTTTATATTGTTATTTGGCGCAATTCTTGTTTTAATTGGGTATTATGCCAACTTTGGTGCAATTTTACTTATTTTGTATTGGTTGCCTTTTACACTAATAGTTTACTCGTTTTGGGATGACCCACAAGAAGAGCAAAGAAAAAATGCTGTTTTCTTTATGAGAAATTTAGCAATGATCGGTGGATTGTTATTATTAATGGCTAATGGCGCTGGAAAATATAGCATCAAAAGACTTATTTATATCATGAAGTTACCAAAATAAATTCATTTTTTAAACTTAATATAAAACCAAAATCATGAATTTTAAATTATTTACACCTTTACTTTTTTTATTTTTTACAGTTTCATCACAAGCACAACAAACTTGTGAATATCAAGAAGGTTCATTCGAAAACTGGACTGAATTTGTGGACTCTTCTTTTGTCGAATACGGATTTGACCCATTATTTATTACGTTTCCAAACTTTCATGCATCAGCTTTTAGAGTATTTGTCATAGCTTTTTCTGGATTTACTTTTCCTGAAGGAAGTCAAGAGCACTATGATTTTGTGTCATCAGGCTATGGAATTACTAAAAGTAACGACAGCTATGATGGGGATTTTTCTGCTAAAGTGAGCGGCGATGCCATGATACCTTACGCTGATTTATATTCTGTACATCCTTGTAATGAAGATACGGATAAATTGACTTTTTATCTCAAACATATTGGGAATAGCCCTGACACATTGGATTTATATTTTTTTAGAGATACATCCGTAACATCATTCCCAGCCAATGAATCCCAACTTTTAGATTATCCATCATACATAGAACATCGGATAATCAAAAGTGGTACAGATACTTCATTTACAAAAATAGAAATTCCATTTACTAAAAATTTTGAATCTATTCTTGCAGACACTATATTCGGTAATTTTATTGTCTCTGGTAATCATCAGTTTTTTATAAATGGTGGACAGAGTTATTTCCTCATTGACAATGTAAAATTTGAGAAAAATGGCATTGATAATGATGGCGACGGTTTTAATGCTGATGTAGATTGCGATGACAATAATGAAGCTATAAATGCAGATGCTATCGAAATTCCAAACAACAACATTGATGAAAACTGCGATGGCATTATCTTAATAATTGATGAAGATGGTGACGGTTTTAATTCTGATTTGGATTGTGACGATACTAATGCAGCAATAAATACTAATGCAGAAGAAATTGCAAATAACAATATTGATGAGAACTGTGATGGAATCATTTTAATCATTGATGAAGATGGTGACGGTTTTAATTCTGATGTAGACTGTAACGACAATAATGGAGCAATAAATCCTAATGCTATTGAAATTGCAAACAATAATGTGGATGAGAATTGTGATGGTGTTATTTTAATCATTGATGAAGATGGCGACGGTTTTAACTCTGATGTAGATTGTGATGATAATAACTCAGAGATCAATGCTGATGGTGTAGAAATTCCAAATAATGGTATTGACGAAGATTGTAACGGTGCAGATTTAATAAGTAGTACTAGCAATTTAAACAACTTGTCATTCTCTATACATCCAAACCCTACCAATCAATTTATCAACATAATAACTGGTGAAGACTTGGATAATATTCAAATTATCAACCAAGTTGGACAAACGTTATTAATGATTGATGGTAAAAATAAAGAAAACGTGGATTTAGAATATCTACATGCAGGTATTTATTTTATAAAAATTACAGCAAAGAACAATATTAGTGCGCATAAAATATTTATAAAAAAATAAAGGCAACTATTAAAGTATAAAAAAGGGTTGAACAAAAGTTCAGCCCTTTTTTATTTAAATGGTGGGCATCCTATAAACTTATTTTACTATTCTTATCTTTGCCCTTCAATTTTAGTATCCCGACATGAGTATCAAGGCATTTATAGTACAAAAAGCAGCTGCATTTACAGCAAAAAGAATCAATAAATGGAAGAAAACAGCCGTTTCTGATCAGCAAAAAATTATGTTGCATCTTACTAATAAAGCAAAAAATACACTTTTCGGAAAAGACCATCATTTTGATAAAATCCGAACTTATGAAGATTATAAAAAGAATATACCCGTAAGAGATTATGAAGCGCTCAGGCCTTATGTGGACCAAGTGACAGAAGGGAAAGCAGATATTCTTTGGCCTGGAAAACCCCAATATTTTGCAAAAACTTCTGGTACTACAAGTGGTGTGAAATACATTCCCATCACACCTGATAGTATGCCCAATCACATCCATTCTGCTCGAAATGCCATGTTGAACTACCTACATCAGGTTGGGAATGCGGACATTTTTAAGGGGAAATTGATATTTTTGTCAGGTTCGCCTGTCTTGGACGAAAAAGGTGGAATTCCTACAGGTAGATTGTCAGGTATTGTAAACCATGAAGTACCAAAATGGATCAGAACAAATCAATTGCCATCTTACGAAACCAATTGTATAGATGACTGGGAAACGAAGTTAGAGAAAATAGTGGAAGAAACATTGACCCAAGACATGAGATTGATCAGCGGCATACCACCTTGGGTACAAATGTATTACGAAAGAATTCTTGAAAAAACGGGTAAAAAAACCATTCGAGAAGTATTCCCAAATTATAGTCTCTTTATGTATGGTGGTGTAAACTTCGAACCATATAGAGCAAAACTTGAAGAACTCGTAGGTGGTCGAATGGATAGCATCGAGACCTACCCTGCTTCTGAAGGATTTATTGCTTTTCAGGATGATAAAAATGATTCAGGATTATTATTAAATACCAATTCTGGAATATTCTTTGAGTTTATACCTGTAGAACGCGTTTTTGACAAAAATCCAGATCGACTGATGCTTGACCAAGTGGAATTGCATAAAGACTATGCCATCATCATAAACAACAATGCTGGACTTTGGGCGTATGACATCGGCGATTGTGTAAGATTTATCTCCTTAAATCCTTATAAAATCTTAGTTTCAGGTCGTGTGAAACATTATATCTCTGCATTTGGAGAGCATGTGATCGGCAAAGAAGTCGAAGAAGCAATCCTTACCGTTGCAAATAAACAAAAAGTTAGCATCACTGAATTTACCGTAGCACCACAAGTCAGCCCACAGGATGGAAGTACGCCTTATCATGAGTGGTTTGTGGAGTTTGACCACGCTCCTTCAGACATAAAGACATTCGCAGCAGATGTAGATATAGAAATGTGTATTCAAAACATATATTACGACGATCTTATCAAAGGAAAAATACTCCAACCACTTATCATTAGATCACTTAAAAAAGATAGCTTCAGAGATTATATGAAATCTCAAGGAAAGCTAGGTGGTCAAAACAAAGTGCCGAGATTGAGTAATGATAGGAAAATTGCTGATCAATTGGTTCCATTTCAACTTTCAGATCAAGCATAAAAATAAACCAAGTTTAGCACAGTCATTTTTCTAAAATGGTTAAATTTTACCTTTTTTGTTCTTAAAACAAAACTTCAATTATAATCTTTTGTTTATGAGATTAACAAGTTGTAAAATCAAAATTTAATTATTACATCAAATAAAAATAATATTATGTATCCTGTAGAGTTAACTACGCCAATAGCAAGAGATTTGACGGAATTCGGATTCAAATCTTTACAAAATCCTGAATCAGTGACTGAGGTACTAGACCATAAAGAAGGTACTGTACTGTTAGTTGTGAATTCTGTATGTGGTTGTGCCGCTGCAAATGCAAGACCTGGTGCAAAAATGTCAGTAACAGGAGATAAAAAACCTGATCAATTGGTAACAGTTTTTGCAGGCGTGGATAAAGATGCTGTAGAAAAGGCAAGAGAATTTTTGTTACCTTATCCACCATCGTCACCATCTATTGCTCTGTTTAAAGATGGTAAGTTAGTACACATGCTAGAGAGAAGACATATAGAAGGTAATTCGGCACAAGCTATTGCATATAACCTTCAGAGCGCTTACGAAAAGTTCTGTTAATTCAGATTAGAAGATAAATATAATAAAAAAGGCACTTCATTTCTGAGTGCCTTTTTTATTTATTCTAATTAAAGCTTAATACATTATTGGTCAATTTTAATAAATGATTTGACCATTTTTGAACGAGCACTTACCAAATGTAAAGAATACTTACCTGATGGAAGATTTTCTATATTTATCCTTGCATTGCCTTCAATAATTGTTCCTTTAAGTATGATAGAACCTTGATTATTTGCGATATAATAAATTGCTGATTCATTTTCATCTGATACCACATCTATAAAATCAAATGCTGGATTTGGATGTATAGACAACGTAGTATTTCTGACCATAAATTCACCAGGATTATCTGTGAAATTAGAACTTCGAGCGTATCCAAAATCAAAATTATCTACGGTTGTTGCGCCACCTAGAGTCAACAAACGAGTTGTGCCTGTACCATACTGATTGGTGATTTCACTGTCACGATCTTGATTTGCACCTGTAAATAAAATATATTTTTTGCCACCATATTCTGGTACTTTGCAATAATACTGTCCCGGATCTAGGTTATTGAGTTCATATTTCCCAAAAGCATCTGTTTTTACTGATTTGACAAAAATGTGAAACTTATTGAAAATCAGTATCAAGACATTAGACATTAATGAATCATTACTTTCTCTAAGGCCATTTCCATTAGAATCAAACCAAGCTACACCTTTTAAGGTAGCAGTGACCTTTGGGTAGTATCCAGCATCGATATATTTCATGGTGTAATTATTGTCTAATATTACCATATCTGAACTACCATCTACATTTACATCAGAATCTTTATTCGGG
>JBGSOH010000140.1:0-4136 GCA_041739205.1 Saprospiraceae bacterium | reverse complement strand
AAAATATATTGTTTCTGCTTACTTTATGGATGGCGAACGTAAGACATTAGACGATTATAGAAAACATGCTAAGTTGTTTACAGAATGTGCCTTGATAGCTAAAAAACATGGTTTGACTTTTTGTCACCACAACCATGACTTCGAGTTTGTACCGATAGATGGTGTAGTTCCTTATGACATCTTTATTAAAGAAACGGACGCATCGCTCGTCAAGTTTGAATTAGATTTTTACTGGACTAAAAAAGCAAATGTAGATACTGTAAAACTCATTACAGAAAATCCAGATAGATTCCCACTATTCCACATCAAGGATATGGAGAGCAGCGTAGAACAATCATTTACAGAAGTAGGAAATGGCGTCATTGATTGGAAAAATGTATTTGGACTTAGCAAAAAAGCGGGTATGGATTTATTTTATGTAGAACAAGATAGTTGTAAAAACATGAAACCACTTGAAAGTATTGAAGTCAGTTATAAATATTTGAGCAATTTGAAGGTGTAATCAGCAGTCCATTCTGAAAAGCCTTCGAGGTTAATAAAGTGAAAATGATAATTTCTTTTACAATGGTAATCAACTGTTTCCCTTTAGGGATCGGGTAAAAAAACAGTTGATTATCATTACAGTTGAGCTTTTAGAATAGGGTCAATCAATAAGAGTTTATAATAAATTGAAAGTATAAATTACAACATGAATATCTCAAAGCTTAAGGTAATAAACAAGGAGTTTACATTATTTTTGGTAACGAGAATTTTGGTAACAGCAGGTATTAAAATGACACCTGTTTTACTTGGTTGGTATTTATACGAATTGACTGGTAGCAAGTTATCACTTGGTGTATTGGGACTTAGTGAGGTGGTACCTGCTATTTTGTTTGCCCTTCCCGCAGGAGTAAAGGTAGACACTAGCGATAAACGCAAGTTGATTTTGACATGTTTGTCGGTCTATTTAGGTATCATGATTATTTTCAGTTGGCTCACATCTTCTTTTTCAAAAGAAGTATTCAGTTCTAAAAATATCGAATATCTCATTTATCTTTTGGTTGTATTGACAGGGTGGGCTCGAGCTTACTATTCTCCTGCAAATTCAGCTATTATTGCCCAACTCGTAAAGGCAGAAGAACTCGTCAAAGCAGCCACTACGAATAGTATGAGTTGGTTGATTGCCGCTGTGGCAGGACCATTGATAGCAGGTGGCATCATTGCCATTTTTAATGTATCTGCTGCATTTATATTTGTGGCATCATTGATAGCCGTAGCAATGTTCATTTTCTCCTTCGTCACACCCAAAGAAATCACTTACAATCGTGGAGATACCAAAACATGGGAAAGTGTAAAAGAAGGTTTAGACTTCGTTTTTAACCACAAACCACTTTTGGGCGCTATGGGATTAGATATGTTTGCCGTACTTTTCGGTGGTGCCGTCGCGATGCTTCCCGTCTTTGCGAAAGATATTCTTCATGTTGGCCCACAAGGATTTGGAGTTTTGATGGCAGCGACTTATTTGGGTAATTTTCTAGCTATTTTTTATCTTACTAGACGACCATTGGTAGATCGTCAAGGTCATTATCTCATCATTTCAGTGGCGGGATTTGGCGTTTGTATTTTGATATTTGCATTGTCACAGAGTTTTATATTGAGTTTTATAGCATTATTGGTCAGCGGATTATTTGATGGTGTGAGTGTGATAGTACGTGGTACGATCTTTCAACTTTTTGTACCTAATCAAATGCGTGGTCGAGTTTCTTCTGTCAATTCCATTTTTATAAATAGTAGTAATGAACTAGGCCAATTTGAGAGCGGTGTAGCAGCATCTTTTTTTGGTACGGTACCATCTGTGGTATTTGGTGGATTGATGACCATCTTGATAGCGACATATGCTAACTTTAAGGTTCCTGCACTTAAAAAACTAAAATATTGACCATATGGAAAAATACATTAAAGAAACACACACCAAAGGATTACTATTAGTTGCCACCGCTATTTTTTTATTGTGGCATCATTTTTACAGTTTCTCCACACACTTTGGTTTTGACGATATGCACTATGCCAAAATAGCGCATGCTGTTTCTGTGGGTACTTTTGAGACCACTATGGATCATTATACACATAGATGGGGATTCATTTTTCCTGTGGGATGGATGTATCAGTTCTTTGGTGTGTCTGATTTTACTTCTGCATTATTTCCTATGGTCATGACTTTTTTGACAGTTTGGTTGGTATGGAAAATGAGTGCTACCTACGATCTTTGGATGCGTTTGTGGGCAGTTATCTTTCTAATTACATCAGAATGGGTGCTTTTTTATTCTGATAAACTGATGCCTGACATCACGGTCATGTTTGTAGCGACATTGATTATATATGCTTATAGGTCAGTGATTTACCATAAAATGAAAGTATGGAAGGGTAGTGGAGTCACTGCTTTTGCTGTATTTTATTGTTTTATAACAAAGGAAACCATTATTCTTATCTTGCCACTTTTATTGATTTGGTTTTTGATAGATATATTTTATTTGAAACGAAATGTAATGTATTGGAAACTTACTTTGCTTTTTGGATTGGCAATTTTTGGGTTGTATTTTGGATATAGTTTTATACAAGCAGGAGACCCAATGTTCAGATTAAAGGCAATTGTTTCCAATGGTTATTTTAGTGCATGCAGTTATGATGTGCTGCCAGTGAGTGATTTGATTAAAAGAATTGCATATGAATTGTGGTTAAACTTCATAGGAAATGGTTTGTTTTTGGGTATTCTTTTTATAATCCCATTATTGTGGACGAACAAAATATTGTCAAAAGCAACCCTTGTAAAAGAAGATAGTTTTTGGATATTTAATGCGATAACACTTCTACTCCTTTCCAATTTTATGACATCTTCCCCCAATGCTTATACACCACTTTGCTTGGACATCAGACATTATTTGTTTGTAGTGCCTTCGTTAGCCATAGCTTCGGGTATTGGTATACAACAATTTTTATCTTCTACCGCAAAATATAAATATGTTTGGATAGTTGTGGCAATATTTATGTTTGTGGTGGCCTATATTTTTAAGTTAGGTTATCTTTATCAGTATTTTGGCATTGCATTTTTGCTAGTAATTTATCATTTCTCAAAATCTAAATCTTTATTTGCTTTTGCTGATAAGTATTTTTGGATCGTTTTATACGTTTTTCTTTTTTATACACCTTATGCTTCCTACCAAGATGCCAAAAACTATAACTATCAAAGCCAAAAGACTTTGGTAAACAAACATTTAAAAGACTACAACCAATCATCCAAATTGCTTATCATTACTAATCCTGTTGAAAAAAATATTGATGAGTACATACTTGGTTTTGAATATGAAAACATTCAGTTTGTTGCTTATAAGGATGTCACAGATTCCATTATCAACGCACATGATTCCGTAATGATGATAGGTAATGGTATGACGAGTTATTTGAGCAATTTACAATGGCAAGACTTACCAGAATGGGTGAAAAGTCCAAATACCACTACAGTGAAAATAGATTCTCTTCAGAATATAGATTGGTATGTGGTAAACAAAAACGATTTGTTGTCAAGGATAAAATCAGCCATCCAAAAATAGTTCTGATTGGCATAATCTTTTTAAAAAAAGGGGCTCATGGGAATCTAAAGCTATGTAATTTTGTTTTATAATTGTAGGATTTGTTTTTCAATTTATAAAATCAATCAGATGGACACTCATTATCATTATGCTACGGTAACCCATGCGATCAATGCTTTAAGGGAAAAAGGATTTACAGAAGATTTTAATCTTGAAGAAAATTGTATTGCTAGTAAACCAGGTAAATTTACTCATGAAGAGTTTGAGATCACGGAAGTATATAGATATGAAGGCGATTCTGACCCTGCTGATGAGGCTACAGTGTATGGAATCATTTCTTCTACAGGTGTAAAAGGAGTCTTAGTTACTGGGTATGGAATGTCTTCAGACGCTGTGTCTACAGCTACTTTGAAGAAGTTGACCTTTAAACCATGAGTCAACTCTGAAATCGAGAATTTATAATAATCAACTGTTTTTTACCTTGCCCATAAAGGGGTATTGCTTTTATTTTCAATGCGCAGAAAGTATTTGTTTTCTCATCTTGAACATTAATTGTTTTTCTGGTTGGTC
>JBGSOH010000120.1:0-9594 GCA_041739205.1 Saprospiraceae bacterium | reverse complement strand
AGAATCACATCAAATCCTCACAATAAGTGAGTTTTGCAAGTATATGTGTTTAGACCCAAATGACATCTTGGGAAGTCTAAATTTATAGTGATTGATGCAACGGTTTGATCGACTTTGATGGTCCACCGATAATAAGTTTGGAATCTATGGAGAGTATCGAGATGAAGATATCTTACCAAGCTAAGTAGCAATAAGCTGTTTTAGCTTGATACCTATTGCTACTTTGTGATATTTACTTCACATTCCTACTTCATTGATAATCAAACGTTTTCCTTTAGGGTCAGGGTAAAAAACGGTTGATTGTTAATAAGTTTATGTTTTCGAAGTGGACTCAATATTATGTCAACCAACTTAAACATTGTATCATGACAAATACCAAAAAATATGCCCTTTATATTGGGATAATTCTTATTGTTATCGCTGTTTTATCGCTTGTATTGAGCAAAAAATATTCAGTTGAAATACAAAAAGATCTGGATGCACCCGCCAATGTTATATTTAATGCCATTAATGATTTACAAACACAATCACGATGGAATACTATATTGCTATCTGATACATCTACTAATTTTACCTATCCAGGCAGTACCGTTGGTAACGGAAGTTCATGTGAATACAGCGGGTTCAACATAAAAGAAGGAATTATCAAAATAGTTTCCAGTCATGACAATGATAGTGTTTACATCATACAATCACCTGTCGGCAAGAAAGAAATTCACCATGTTTATTATGTAGAATCAAAAGATTCGCTGCACACTGTTTTGAAGATAAAGTCTACAACCGAAACTGGATTTTTATCTAATCTTGTAAAATTTATCAGCAAGTGGAAACTAGAAAAAGCAATGCTAAAAGATGTAGAAAATCTAACTACTCTCATTAACGAAAGATTTAAGGAAAAGATATACAATGGATATCAAATCGAAGAAATAATGCCGGCACCTAAATTCTTCATAACCCATCGTGGTGAAGTGGCAATAGAAAACATTAGTCAATTTTATACCCAAAACATAAGTGCCTTGTATCAGAAAGCACTTAATGCAAATATTGTAGTATCAGGAATGCCTTGTGGCTTATACTACACATGGGACGAAGCTAAACAAAAATCTGATATGGCCGCTGCCCTACCCACCCTAGCACAACTAAATAGTATACCTGAAACAAATGCTGTAAGTATACCATCAAAACCGGCATTAAAAATAGTCTATTGGGGTGATAAGAGAAATTCTGGCAAAGCACATAATGCAATGGGTGATTATATGAAAGATAGGCAACTATTTATGGATGTTCCGATGATAGAAGAGTATGTTACCGACCCAACAAAAGAGCCAGACCCTGAAAAATGGATCACAAACATTTACTACTACTACTCAAAAAAATGACATACTTAAAGATTATCTTGGGATTAGAATAAGGGCAAGGTATGCACGAGAATAGGACAGAAGAAAGTGGTCATAAACATATGAATTGGGTAGACAAAATGAACCAATTGGGAAAAGAAAAGTCACCGTTCATTTTTATCCTTGATTTCGAATTAAAAAATCCAATAATATTAAAACTTGGACAAATACCAAATGATATATATTATAAATTTAATGATATAAAAAATTATACATTATCTGGCACACAATCAAAGACTTTACATTTCTTACCAAAACCAATATCCATTAGACAATATACAAAAGCATTTGATGCGGTAAAAAAAGAAATTTTATACGGGAATTCTTTTCTACTAAACTTGACTTTTCCTACACCAATAGAAACTAATTATACACTAAAAGAGCTCTTTAATATTTCACATGCTCGATACAAACTTTATTACAAAGATCAATTTATAGTGTCGTCACCAGAAATATTTCTAAAGATCATAGATGGCAAAATATTTACCTTCCCGATGAAAGGAACCATCGATGCTAGCACTCCAGATGCAAAGTCTACAATTCTAAACGATGTAAAAGAAACGGCAGAACATTATACAATAGTAGACCTACTAAGAAATGATTTAAGTATGGTGGCAACCAATGTTAAGGTCAATAAATTCAGATACATAGACAAACTTGTCACTTCTACTAAAACGTTACTACAGGTTAGTTCAGAAATAGAAGGTACTTTACCTGTTGATTTTAATGAAAACTTGGGCACCATATTTGCAAAACTACTCCCCGCAGGTAGTATTTCAGGAGCTCCAAAGAAAAAAACAGTGGAGATCATCAAAGCTAATGAAGTTGACGATCGTGGGTATTACACAGGCGTTTTTGGTATATTTGATGGGAATAATGTTGATTCAGGAGTCATGATTAGATACATTGAAAAACAGGATGATAAGTTGATTTATAGAAGTGGTTGTGGTATCACCTATAGAAGTGAATGTACATCAGAATACCAAGAAATGATTGATAAGGTCTATATTCCTTTGGGTAAAAATAAGGAGTGAATGATACTTTAGTTATTCGAAGTCAGTTTTTTTTCAAAAATTTTGAATATTAAATTAGGTAGTTAAGTAATATAAATGTCCAAATTTCTACGGAATTAATATATCTTTGTAAAAAATATAGTTAGATGGGCCTTCCAGAATCCATATTCATACCTGAAGATCAATATTTAGCGACAGAACGTGCTGCTACAGAAAAACATGAATATTACCAAGGCCAAGTATATTCAATGAGTGGGACATCACTCGCACATAACATTATATTTAAAAATTTATTTATTGATATTGGGTCAAAGTTAAAAGGAAAAAAGTGTCAGCCTTTTGGTAGTGATTTGAGAATTCATATTCCTGAAAATTCATTATATACATATCCTGATATTTCCATTATCTGTGGTACTCCATCTACGACTGATGAGACATTTGATACAGTCACTAACCCTTCTGTCATTATTGAAATATTATCTCCTAGTACTCGAAATTATGATAAAGGAGGAAAATTCACCTTATACAGAGATATTAAATCTTTAAAAGAATACATACTGATCGATTCCGAAGCAATTCATGTGGAGAAATTTGTCAGAAACTTTGACGATAGTTGGCATTTTACGGAATATAAATCAGTTGATCAAAGCTTTCATATAGAGACTATTCAAGAAGCTATACACCTAATAAACATTTATGAAGATGTTGCAATTTAAGAAAAATAGCACTATCGTTCATTGTTTTATTTAGAATTAACCACTGATGGTAAAATTGATAGAAAGTATTCGGATATTGAATGGGAGAATAAGCCATCTAAATCTCCATGAAGATAGATGTAATGAATCAAGAGCGAAACTCTGGAATCTTACAAACCCAATAAATTTAAGAAAAAAATTGACTATCCCGAAAAAATATCAAGATGGGTTGGTAAAATGTAGAATAGTTTACAGCCAAGAAATAGAAGAAATCACTTTTCAAGCTTACCAGATAAGGACAATAAATAAAATCAAAATCATACATAGTGACACCATCTCCTACCCTTTCAAATTTGAAGAAAGAAAAGAATTAGACACTTTATTTGCAGCTAAAGATGATAGTAATGAGATCATGATCGTTAAAAACAACCTAGTTACAGACGCATATTACTACAATTTTGTATTCCAAAAAGGCACACAATATTTCACACCCAATCAACCACTTTTGGAAGGAGTGATGAGATCTAGTTTAATTTTGAATAATAAAATAATAAAAAAGGATATTTTTGTGTCTGAAATCCATGGGTTTGACACTATTCATCTTATTAATGCCATGACACCATTGGGTAAAATTGTATTAAAACCAAATCAAATAATCTTCTAGTATTGAAATCCTTTATTTTAAATATCATCTTAAAATTCATAAAGTTTATTATAAATTACACTCCTTTATTATTTGAGATTTTACTATGGAAAATAAAGATTATCCTTAAGTATATATTACAATACAGAAAGAAAGTAATCATATCAAATCTTAACAATAGTTTTGGGCAAGGACTAACAAAGAATGATCTAGATGCAATAACGGACCAATATTATGATGTCCTTATAAGATATTTTAGAGAAAGTATGTACATCATGGCTTGGCCTAAAGAAAAGCTGCTAAATGCTATTAGACCTTCAAACTCTTTAGAATGGCAAAAATTTTCAGCAATGAATTCCAGTTGCATAGTCACTGCTTCTCATTATGGCAATTGGGAAATGAATATGGTTCTATTTCCAACTTTAATAAAAGCTAGAGTAGTTGCCTTCTACAAACCTATCTCTAATAAATTGATAGACAGTGTAATGCATAATATAAGGTCTAAATATGGCTTAGAATTATATCCTATCGAACAGACTGCTCGCATCATGACTAAACTCAAACATGAAAAAATAATGTATATTTTCATAGGCGACCAGACACCTGTGAACATGAATGGCGTGTACTGGAATACCTTCTTGAATCAAAAAACACCATGGCTTAATGGTGCAGAAAAACTAGCAAAAAAATATAATTTCCCAGTTGTCTATCTTAAACAAATACCAGAGTCAGTACAACGTAAAAATGTATACTACACACTTGATATTATACCTATCAGTGATGGTAAGAAGATGGAAGATGTACATATTACTGAGAAATATGCAGCAATTCTAGAAGAAGAAATCATATCAAATCCTCCATATTGGCTTTGGTCACATAAACGATGGAAGAGGGCACACTTTTTTAAGGAAGAATAATTTGCATATAAATTACTGAAATTGAGTCATTTAAACCAAAACATCCTAAAAGAACAAAAATAATCATCTAAAAATAAATCCAAATTTTGTTTAACGTTCGTAGATAGAAGTATAAACAAATAAAAATTTAATAGTATGATGAAGTTCAGTAGTTTTATTTTCGCAATGTGTGCATTCATTATTTCTAACACAGAAATGACAGCACAAGATACAAAAATGGTAGGTGGAGCAGCCATGTACCCAAACAAAAATATCGTTGAAAACGCGGTCAACTCCAAAGACCACACTACTTTAGTTGCAGCAGTAAAAGCAGCTGGCTTGGTAGAAACACTTCAATCTGCGGGACCTTTTACAGTATTTGCACCTGACAACGCTGCATTTGATAAATTACCAAAAGGCACAGTTGAAACATTAGTGAAACCAGAAAACAAAGCAACACTCACTGGTATTTTGACCTACCATGTGCTAGCTGGAAAATTTGATGCAAAATCGATTGTTGCTGCCATTAAAAAAGGAAATGGTACTGCCACTTTCACAACCGTTGCTGGCGGAAAATTAAAAGCATCACATAAAGGTAAAGATGTAATTCTTACCGACGAAAATGGTGGAACATCCAAAGTTACAATTGCAGATGTTTATCAATCAAATGGCGTGATTCACGTTATTGACTCAGTTGTACTCCCCAAATCATAGTACATCAAGCTTAAATGTTCGTTTATTTCACGGACTTATAATCCCATAACATTAAGTGCCACATTAGAATATTCTAGTGTGGCACTTTTTTATTTACAACATTCAATTGATAAATCATATTAAAATAATTAATATACTCTTATGGTGGAGTTAACAGTCAGGTAATATAAAACGGTGACTTTTGTGAGATAATTATTTGTAAATGAATAAAAGACACATTGAATTAGTTGTATTGAGTGATTTACATTTGGGAACGTATGGCTGCCATGCCGATCAACTACTCGACTACCTTAAATCTATCGATCCACAAACGTTAGTTTTAAATGGTGACATCATCGATATTTGGAATTTCAGCAAAAACTACTTCCCAAAAAGTCACATGCAAGTACTACGTCAAATCCTAAAGATGACAGAAAAGGGCACTACAACTTATTACATCACGGGAAATCATGATGAAGCCCTCAGAAAATACTCTGGTCTCAAGATAGGCAAATTTCATCTAGAAGACAAACTAATTTTAGACCTAGACGGTAAAAAAACTTGGATCTTTCATGGCGATATTTTTGATGCTACTACCAAAGGATGGGCAAAGATATTAGCAAAACTTGGAGGAAAAGGTTATGATGTCCTTATCTGGACTAATAGATTAATCAATGATATCCTTTACTACTTTGGAAAAGAAAAAATTAGTCTCTCTAAACGAGTAAAATCTGGTGTAAAAAAAGCTGTACAATGGATATCTAATTTTGAAACTATAGCCGCTGAATTAGCCATTGACCAACAATTTGATACCGTCATTTGTGGTCACATTCACCAACCCCAACATAGGATTATTGAATCTCCAAATGGCAATGTCCTATATCTTAACAGTGGGGATTGGGTGGAGAACTGTACTGCATTAGAATATAATAATGAATCGTGGACGCTTTATAAACACTCAGAAAACGAAATATTATTAACAGATGATTTTGATGAACTACATAGTGAGGACATTAAAGCAGAAGCATCACTCTATCAAGAAATTTTTAATCTTAATTTCAATAGCAAATTAAGTCACAAAAAAATAGCAAACTTTTAAATGAAGATACTTTATTCTGTACAAGCTACAGGCAATGGACATATTAGCCGAGCGCATCAGTTATACCCACATCTATGCGAGTTAGGTGATGTAGATATCATGCTAAGTGGTTCAAACGCATCATTAAAGATGGAAATACCTGTAACTTACAGAAGTCAAGGTATGAGTTTATTTTACTCACAATGTGGTGGCCTAGACTATAAACAGACTTGGGCTTCTTTCAAATATAATCAAATAAGGAGAGATATAAATAGTTTGCCAGTAGAAAAGTATGACTTGATTATAAATGACTTTGATTACGTCACTGCAAGAGCTTGTAAGAAAAAAAATGTTCCTTCCGTACAATTTGGCCATCAAGGTAGTTTTATGTCACCCAAGACGCCCAGACCTACATCAAAAAGCTTTATAGGTGAGTTTATTCTCAAAAATTATGCACCAGCTACTCATTATGTTGGTCTACATTTTGACCGATATGATGACTTTGTTTTTCCTGCAGTAGTGAAAAATGTTTTTCTTGAAGCCAAACCAAAGGATCAAGGCCATATAACTGTGTATTTACCAGCCTACCAAACTGAATGCATAGAAAAAATTTTAAAAGAAATTTCACCAGTTGAAGTTCATTGGTTTCTTCCAAATATTCAACAACCATATAAAACTGACAATATAACGTACTATCCCGTAAACCAACAATACTTTAATGAAAGTCTTATTCATTGTCATGGATTGTTGACCGGTGGTGGATTTGAAACACCAGCTGAGGCTCTGTATCTAGGAAAAAACCTACTAACCATTCCAATTGACGGACAATACGAACAACAATGTAATAGTGCTGCCTTAGAAAAAATAGGCATCCCAAAAATGAGATTTCTTAACGAAAAAACCAAATCATTTTTTATGGAATGGGTGTATAAAGCACAAGATGTTCCTAAAATACAAGCAAATAATATTCAAGAAACATTGGACTACATTAAACGATTGTAAAAATCGGTAAACCATATCGAGAAATAGTAGAATTATACTAAACTACAAATTCATATTAGGGATTAATATAATACCTATTTCATTATTTTTACATGAATTGCATCATTGCAAAAAAATAAGCGTATCTTTGCGGCTTAATCACCTCCCTTAGGTTCTAATTTCAGTCCACAACGGAGAACCGATACTAAATACAATATATGTCATTCGAAAATTTAAATTTAATAGAGCCTATCTTGAGCGCTCTAAAGTCAGAAGGTTATACACAACCTACACCTATTCAAGCTAAAGCTATTCCAATCGTACTAAGCGGCCAAGATTTATTAGGTTGTGCACAGACAGGTACAGGAAAAACTGCTGCTTTTGCTATTCCTATCATACAAAAATTGCATTTAATGCAAACAGAAGATAGATCAAATAGAAAAATACAAGCCTTAATTGTAACGCCTACAAGAGAACTTGCCATTCAGATTGGTGAAAGTATTGCTGCATATGGCAAAAATACAAAATTACGACACACTGTAATCTTTGGTGGTGTGCCACAAAATGCTCAAGTTAATGCATTAAGAAATGGAATAGATATCTTGATTGCAACACCAGGAAGATTACTTGATCTTATAGCTCAAGGTTTTATAAGATTAGGAGATATAAAAATCTTTGTTTTAGATGAAGCTGACAGAATGTTGGATATGGGTTTTGTTCATGATGTAAAAAAATTGATAAAACTAATTCCTACAAAACGTCAATCATTATTTTTCTCAGCTACTATGCCTGACTCCATAATGATGTTAGCATCAACAATACTTACTGATCCAGAAAAAGTAGAAGTCACACCAGTTTCATCCACAGCAGAAACAATTCAACAAGCAGTTTATTTTGTGGACCAAGGTCGAAAATATGAACTCTTAGTTCACTTGCTTAAAGATCCCAAAATAATAACTGCATTAGTCTTTACCAGAACTAAACATGGTGCAGATAAGGTTGTAAAAATGCTTACAAGATTTAACATCAAAGCAGAAGCAATACATGGTAATAAATCACAAAATGCACGTCAAAAAGCGTTATCTAATTTCAAAGATCATACGACAAGAGTACTTGTAGCCACAGATATTGCTGCTAGAGGTATTGATATTGATGATTTAGCCTTTGTAGTAAATTTTGAAATACCAAATATATCAGAAACTTATGTACATAGAATTGGTAGAACAGGAAGAGCAGGAGCAAGTGGTAAAGCAGTTTCATTTTGTGATGTAGAAGAAAGAATGTACTTAAGAGATATTCAGAAATTAATTTCTATGCAAATCCCTGTAGAAACAGATCATCCATTTCCAGCTGAAAATCACGTTCCAGATGCATCTCCAAAAGCTAAGCCACAACAACAGAGTAGTAGATCTCAAAGTTCTTACTCTAGACCAGCAGCAGTAAGTGCAGCAAGCTCATCAAGAGGGCCATCAAGTGATAGAAACAGTTCATCTAGTAGAACAACAGAAAAACCAAAAAGAAAATGGTCGTGGAAAGGTAACAATTGATATTACCCAAGTTAATTTCATAGAAAAGCCTGAGATAAAATTAGTAATTATCTCAGGCTTTTTTTATTGAATCACTTTTCAAACTAGCCAATGCTACGATAATTCATAAAGAAATTCCAGATAAAATAGCTAGCAGTTATTTTAATATAAGATATGCTATGGTAACCTTACATTCGAAGAAATTCAGGCATTAATTAACTATAAAGAAATGGTAAATGCTGTTTGATCCTATAAGATCTAAGTATAAAAGCCTACCAAGTAATCTCTTAAATACCATACAAACATTTTAAGATTAGATTTTACTTTTGTAGTGATAATAGCTTTTTCTATAAAATTATTCAATCTTTGTAGTCAGCCTTATTATACCTTTTCACATATGGTTTTAGTACAAAAGGCGAGAGCCCAATACATTTCTGTACTGAGCTCTCATAAAAGGCGGCGACCTACTCTCCCACTTTTACGCAGTACCATCGACGTGGACAGGCTTAACTTCTCTGTTCGGAATGGGAAGAGGTGGAACCCTGTCGCTATAACCACCTAAGTGATAAGAACCCCTAACCCCTAAAGGGGAATAATAAGAGGTCTGTATAGGTTTTATAAGACAATTGAAAGAAAAAAGAGAGAAAAATCATAAAGGCATGTTTGTTTTCC
>JBGSOH010000095.1:0-2035 GCA_041739205.1 Saprospiraceae bacterium | reverse complement strand
GCGGTTGATGTGCCATCATCCACGCTACTAGTACCTATGGTGATGGTACGACAGAATGTGTTGCTACTATTTTCATTGCTCACCGTTAGACATACATTATAAGTACCTGACGCTGAATAGCTATGATATGTATGTCTCGTACTCACTTTTGGACTGCCATCACCGAAATCCCAGCTCCATGTCTCTGGTCTGAAGTACGACAAGTCTGTGAAACGTATCCGTAGGTGATCGATCGTATCAGGCTCGTAGCGGTATTTTGCTATGGGATGATTGTCTATGCCTAGCGTATCGCATAGGCTGCCGTCTAGTGGGCCGAGACGATAGTTAACAAAATTAGGCATTCCAGGGGGACAAGAAGTAGGTAATCTTATTGCATGCTGTACAAGCTGGCACTCTTTTACTCTTTCATCTGGAAAATTAATGACATGCATATGATGACTAGATCCTGCTTGTGCTGTGCCATATAATCTACCATCTGGTGCTAATAACCATCGGTAAAACTGCGTTTGTACGTCAAATATACTCAAAAAACCACCGTATCTGGCTAAAAATCTCATAGAAGTCTGGAGATTAGGTTTTGTGAGATCAAATTGATACATGGATACGCCATTTCCAGTATAAAGATATTGCCCTGATGGACTCAATGCTAAACCTGCTACATAAACATCTTGCGGTCCTTGAGTCAATTCTGCTCGTCTGAGCGCTGAGAACTTACCCGTACACCTATCAAAATCCATCACGATAATATGGAAAGGATTCGGTTCTGAATAAGAATGTCTCAACAACATGGCATACTTACTGCCATCTTGACTAAATACACTTTGCCCCCAACTGTTACCTGACCAGGAATATGGAGAACCACTCACACTCTCACCTATCCACCCTATGTCAAAGGTGTCCTGATGGATAAGATGAAAACCCTCTGTGTCTAGCAAAATCGAATAGATTTTAGTTAATTTATATCCTAACACAGTGATCCACCAATCTCTTCCATTACCATGTTTGGTGGCTTGCACATAGCCATAACTCAATATGGTGTCTAAAATTTTGACATCCTTATCTACAACGCGTCCCTTACCTTCGTTTGCTTTTCTATCGATACGTGAATAGTGTAAACTACTGCTTGTTGATCTTTCTGTTTGGGCATTAAAATTTAAAAATTGATTGATCATATACACATTTTGGTCACTTGCAGGACTAGGAAGATACAAAACACTTTGTGGAACTCTCAAACCTAGTAACCAATCATAATTCAAACCTGTAACTTCTTTTTTAATCACAAAAGACTCCCAATAAGCCCCATACAATGTACTGTCTCCACCTTCTATGATGCTATCGTCAGCAGCATAGATGTGATGTCCATTGCTGTAGCTAAATAAGCTGCCATCAACTTTGCTATAAGAAGCGTTAGTCTCAATAAAATCTGTAAAACGATTTTTATCTCTAAAGATTCTGACAGGGTCATGATTAAAGTCAAAATTGGTAGCTCCCCATAGCAAGGTATCTTCTCCACTGATAGGATTTGTTGAATCATCTCCATCTAAACCAAATAACCAATTATAGTCATTTTTTTGGCTCACACTTTCCATATTGCTAGATAGGATAGTCATCGAAACGATGACTATCCTTGTGATAAAATATTTTACCATTATATCTTGATAAATTTATGTGTTACTGTTGGATCATTATTGATCATAGACTTCACTACATATATGCCATTCGGCCATTGAGAGATATCAATCGTATATATATCATTTTGTGGTAATATCTGCATTTTGGACAAACTGTTACCTTGACTGTCATATATCTCAAAAGTGCCATCCACTCCTGTAGGCGTAGCAATGGTTATGTAATTGCTACTTGGATTAGGAAATACTTTGATCTCCATCAACTTTGTGGATGCAGACCTTGGGGTAGTAGGGGTGGCACAGCTATCTGCCCATTCAGTCGGATACCCTTGATACAAATCTAGAAATGACTGCGCTTCGTGCACAGCAACTCCGTTCTGAAGATAACACGAGTTTGCCAACTCTGT
>JBGSOH010000061.1:0-7712 GCA_041739205.1 Saprospiraceae bacterium | reverse complement strand
TGAATACTGCACCTACGCTCGAGCGGATGATGTTGGGATTAAAGACGTCGGTATTTGGATTTGCGATGACAAAAGCGTCCACACCAGCGGCATCGGCAGTACGCAAAAGTGCGCCTATATTCCCAGGTTTTTCGGGTGCTTCTGCTACTAGTAGTAAAGGTGATGGTTGATCAAAAACAATATTCCCTAGTTCTGATGGTTCGCTTTTGAAAATGGCGATTACACCTTCGGTTCCTTCTCTGTACGCTATTTTGTTATAGACTAGATTGGTCACTTCGATCATTTCGGTATCAAATAGCACCTTACCATATAGATCAAATAACTGATTGTAACCTACAATCGTCGGATTAAATAATATCGTTTTCGGAAGATATCCACCTTTGAGTGCTAATAATATTTCTCTTTGGCCTTCTACTACAAAAGAAGAAGACTCCTTTCTCAACCTTGATTTATCCGTCAATAAAACGATGTTTTTGATGAGTGGATTGGTAGGACTTGTGATGGATTTGATCATAAAAACTTGGAATTCTGCAAACAAGAATGATGAATTGAAGTGTCAATCTTGCTTTTGATTAATTTTGAAGTGCAAAACTACGTTTTTTAAAACTGTTCAGAGAGAATTATGCAATTTTGCAATAATAAATTGACTTTTAGATTTCAATATTGAGTCAACACCGAAAACACAAATTGAATGATAATCAGCTCTTTTCTACCCTAACCCTAAAGGGAAACATCTGATTATCAAAGCAGTAGGAATCAATATTTTCCATTTTGGTTATACTAAGGACTTTTCGGAGTACACTCAATATTATATGAATTTAAACATCCAATCGTAACAATTATGGGATAAATATTGAAAAGCTCTTTTGTTTCAATGTTTTTGTTTCAGTAACTCTAATAAAAACCAATCCAATCAATTTGTCATTAAAATTATAAAACTCATTGGCTACAATTTTTTGGGTGTGCATCAATTTTCCAGCAGGATCAAAATATTCTAACTGAAGCTCATTACAAATATCTTTTTGACAAGTGATATTAAACAAAGCTCCCTTATGATTAAAACTGAAAGAATCATTATGTTGTGAAATCAAATCTACAGTTGATGTTGATATGTCAGTATTAATGTAATAAAGCTCCTTTCCAAGATTTTGGTCAAATTTTGCAAAGAAATACAATTTATTCCCAATGATGCCAATTGGATTAATACCATCACTAGAAAAGCTTTGATTAAAAGAATAAAAAACATCCATTGACTTTTTAATAAAATCTATATGATAAAATTTTCCATCACGAGCGGTTGGTCCGTTTGTAGTAAAAAATAAATGATTGGCATAACCAACAAAATCATTTGAATTTAAATCATCCACATCAAATTCCTGGATACTATCCACAGAACCATCAAAATGAATCACTTTGAAATTCCAACAAATTTCTCCACACTTCTCCACTGTCAAATACGCTGCGTTTTCATTGTTTTGATAGTAAAACTCTTCAAAGCTAAATGATTCATGATTATATCTTGTAATATTTGTAGTATCCAAAGGACTGCCAGATAAAATGTAATGACCACCTTTAAAGAAATATAAGATTAAACTATCCATACTATATTCTTTAAGAAATGGGTATTCTTGTCTTGTAAAGGGAAGGTTAATTTCCTTTTTTAATGTTTTGGATGTACTGCTATATCGATACACTTCAGAAACTGAGGCATCATTGCTATGCACTAAAATAACGACATCATTTGAGCTGATTTTCTTTAAATCTGAAACAAATGAACCAGAACGAACCTTTATTTTTGAGAGTAGCAATGATGTTTTATCATTATAACTAAATACTTTTAGAGAGTCATTTGAAATATTAGAAAATACGACACCATCATCATATTTATCGCTTGAATAAATAGCAATATCCGTTCCGATTTTTTCTGTTCCAGAAGTTGTACCATCAGAAATATATACTTCATCTTTGAAAGTCGCTCTATTGTTCAGAGATAAATATATTTTGGAGTTATTTCCTACCACAAAATTGTTAAATGTCCCATTGTATTCAAATATGAGTTTCGTGCCAGCTTCAGTTCCGTCTGTTTCCCAAAGTTGATTTAGAGTATTATTGAATTGCTTCTTAAACAGTAGCTTACCTTTGTATTCAAAAAATAGAATTTTGAAACTTTGACAGCTTCCAGGACAGATTTGAGATAATAGTTGTACTTCACCATTTTTTACTGAATATAAGTCTCTCTTTCCCAAAATATCTCCTATAAAAAAAATAACATCTCCAATTTGCACAGAAGGATGATTGCTAAATGAACTGGCAATAGGTCCAGGATTTATGTCCTTTACCAAGACAGGAGATTGACTAAACAGTCCCAAGCTAAATATGAAAGTAAAGATGGGGAATAAAATATATTTCATAATAAAATTTTAATTTCTAATTCTGTGATTTTAATTATCAAATCACAATAAACTTTAACTCAATTGGGGATAAATAGTTTAAAGAAAATTTTGAAACATTCTCATAGCTGAGAATTTACTCTTTTGGTACATTCAGAATCTTTGTCAAAGACCTTTTGGGAGATAAATCACGGTTCCAAAGCAAGGGGTAATTTGTTCGATTTGGAATAGGATAATCATTTTTCCAAGACATTCCATCGTGAATACCCCAAAACGCTACCCTATCCAACTTGTCCCGATGTTTATAAAATATCTGGAATAGCGCTTCATATCGTTCGGCTTGTTGTTTTTCGATTTCGATAGGTAATCCATCTTTGTATGGATCAAGAAATTTTTTAAATTCTTCTTGTTGGAATTGATCGTGCATCATACCTGTGCCTATGATTTGACCTTCTTTAGTGAGTGGCAAAACATCTACATCAAGCTCAGTAATCATGACCTTAACACCAGCTGCGGCATAAGCGACAATGGCATCTTCGATATACTTGTTCTCAGGAAAATTAAGTCCCCAATGACCTTGAATACCGATGCCATCTATACGAATTCCAGCAACTTTTAACATTTTTATTATGCGGATGATGCCGTCTCTTTTAGTTGGTCGCCACGCATTAAAGTCGTTATAATAAAGTTCAGTGTCGGGTGCATATTTAGCTGCATATTCGAATGAAAGTCTTACGAGTTCATCACCATCGCCAATGCCTTCTACCCACTTGGTAGGTCGGTAAGAACCATCATCTGCGATCACTTCATTGACGACATCCCATGCGTGGACCTTGCCATGATAGCGAGATGCAACAACTTTAATGTAATCATGGAGTCTTTTTTTTACGTCTTCTTTGCTTTTGAGCTCGCCATTTTCGTGTTTAAAAAACCAGTCAGGGCATTGATTATGCCAAACCAAGGTATGACCAATGATAAACATCTTGTTTTTTTGTCCAAAATCCACATATGCATCTGCCTGCTCAAAATGATAAACATCAGGTGCAGGATTGATGATTTCTGCTTTCATGACATTTTCGGCAGTGATGCTATTAAAATGGGTTTTTACTATGGATTGACTCTGACTATCTTTCCCAGAAACGATATCATTATTTACAGCTACACCTATTTTAAATGCATCCTTAAACACGGACTTTAAATCTGTTAAAGTAGGTGACTTTTCTTTATTTTGTTGACAAGCTGTCAATAAAAGGATAAAGGAAATATAAGTAAAGAATCGAAGCATGATTATTGATTATTTAAGGCGTTGTAAATGTAGGAAAAAAGCATAAAATAGAACCATCTTGGAAAATTATATTATTTCCCTTAATATTGTGTTGTTAAAAGCAGAAAAAATGTATGAACATGAAATTAAGATCCAATTTTAGAAGACAAATCGCAAATGTTATTGTAATCTTTTTGATGTCATTCGGATTATATGGCCAAACGATAGTTGACATTGAAGTCGATAGAATTTATCTAAATAATAAAGATATTGTTTTTTATAAAAAAGGTGAAGTCAATGAATATTCATGTGAGGTCATACCAATTAGACAAAATGATTATCATTATCAATTAATTTTAGATTGTGAAGATGAAGGTTTTTCATTAAGTGACAGCTTGATGATAAACCAAGATGATATTCTAAAATTTACAACGATAGCAGACTTGAATATGTGGGTGAGAGAAGTAAAATTTGAAGGTCAAGAGAATCGTGTAAATCGTGAAAGATATTTTTATTTACAGCAACATAACAATAATTTATTTAGCTTACTTGAATATAGGAAACCCTTTATGCTTAGTGATCGAGTAGAATTTTACGAGGCTGACTTTTGGCGATTTGTTTATTTTAGAATTAACAAGAAATATTATATCATCGGACTTGTAGATGAAAATGCAAGAGTATTTGGATATATTATTCCAACAAAAAATGGTGCTATTGCAACAGATGGTGACGATTTCTATCATCCTTTCTGCCAAAGATTTGATTCAACTGAATTTGTTAACAGATGGGAATTTGATAAATTTTACCGAATAAAAAAAGAAACAGGAGTATGCTATTTGTATGACAAATTATTTAATGAAAAAATTATTGATAAAGCATTCAAAGATATAAGGTTTTCACGGCAGTTCATTATATGCGTTGGTGAAAGTGAAACAGTCGTTTATGACACTCAATTAAAAAAGAAAGAACTTAAAAATCTCAAAGCTGCTTGTGATTCAAATTATGTCACTCAGTTTATTATTGGAAATAAAATAAAGTGGATGGATCTCTATGGGAAATTCCATGACACCTTTCCTAAACCAGAACTGTTTTTATGTGGCACAATAGATGTAACAAACAGAAAAATTGTGTCTTCAGGCAATGAATTTAAAGAGTTAGACACTACACGATGCACGATGATGTTACAAGAAGAAATAGACTCAACTTATATTGCTAAATCTGATTCAATTACCTCTATCAGATATTTAAATAATGAAGTGGAGCATGAGTACAATTCATATTCAAAGCTATTCTCTGTTTTCTCTTTTCCTAATAATAGATATTTAATAAAGACAAAAAAAAGTACGAAGCTCGTTTCTGTAATTGATAAAAATGAAGCATATAAAAATGAGTTAATGAATATAAAAGAATACCAAATACAATCACAAATGGAGGAAGACAGTTTGACCACTGTCATCAATAACATCAAAAAAGATATTGAAATCACGACGTTATTTGAAGGAGACATTGAAGCTTTTGGATATTATCATCCCATAAGATTTAAAGAAAATAATCTTTATGGTTATTATCCCCAAAACAAAAAGGCTAAATTTGTTAAACTAGAGAAATTCAATTTTTTCTATGCTGAATTCGAATTGCCTAATGGCAAAAAAGGCTGGCTTGATATTTATGGAAATGAATATTATCGGGATTAGAAATGAAATGATAGTTTGTTTACAAGGATTATTTGAATGATTAATAAATTGAGCTGAAAAGCATCCTTAAAACTCTAATTCAACTTATTTTGTTATAAATGAATTAGTTAGACGTTGTTCTTGCTGAATTTGATAAGTCACAAAGTAAAATCATTTTATGTTAAAGCATCTTATCTTAACAATATTTTTATTTTCATCTGTCATGATGACTGCCCAAGAAAAAAAACAAAATTTTATTCTCAAAACCAATTTGCTGAATTTTATTATTATACCTTCTGTGCATCTCGAATTCCGAATTACAGATAAATCTTCCATTGCGCTAAATTTTCATCGTGGTCGTTTAGGATTAATTAATGTAAACGACTGGATCAATGCATCTATAGACTACAAAAAGTATTTTTCCCGAAAAACCAATTTAACAGGCTTTTATTTTTCTCCTGGTATCGCATATAATTATGATTACGATGATGTAAAACTAGATGAAGCGGGCAATGTAATTAAATATGGCATTTCAAGTATTGGTGGCATTGTAAGGATTGGATATCAGTTTGGGCTGAACGATCATTTCATCATAGATTTAGGCACAGGAGTGGTGTTTGATAAAGAAATAGAAGCCAATTATGAAGACAAAACAAATGCTGAACTAAGGTTAATGGCTGGCGTTGGGTATAAATTCTGAAAGTGCCAATTAAAACCTAAAACTTATACTACTCAAAATCCTTTGACATAAATATGGGGAATTATTGGATTCTCCCAAATTGATAATCAACCGTTTCCCTTCAGGGCGCAGGGTGAAAAACGATTGATTATCATATTTTTTCATTTTTTGGATGTAACTCAAATAATCATTTATTTTATGCAAAATTCTATTTCCATTCTATGGTTTTCTTTGAATTCATTACATTTGTCACTTTGTAATTTCACTTCATACTCAAATGAATTTTATGCCTTCTCATTTCTCCAAATTTGCAGTTTTAGTAATCTTTCTTTTTGGATGTTTTACCATTAATGCCCAAAAAACAGTCTATATTCCGTCGTTTATAACTAGTACGGGTATGGATCTTAATGATAATAATAGTCAATGGAGTTATGCTCGAAGTCTAGAAACGGACGATATTGTTATCTTTTGGGAACCTGGTTTTGGCGCCGATCCATCTATTGCTCCGAGTCCATACAATATTGATATGCAAGCTTTGATCGAAGTATCAGAAAAATCCTTTAACATGTTTGCCGATTCTTTAAAATTTGCCATCAAAGGTTCTTCTGTGACAGATCAATACAAACTGATGGTCTTTTTGCTGTACACCACTGATTGGGCAGCATTTGGTTCAGGGCAAGATGATTTGGTTGGTTCGCTTTTTGTGAGTCCTGCTGCTGCAAATATCAAACATGTGGTCGCGCATGAGATCGGACACTGTTTCCAATACATCACCGGTTGCGATACTGAAGGTGGATTCAGATATGGGTTTGGTGAAAACGGTGCAGGTGGTAATGGATTTTGGGAACAATGTGCCCAATGGAAAGCCTATAAAGTGTATCCAGAATTACAGTTTACAGATGGAGATTTTAATGAGTATATCAAAAACAATCACCTACATGTCATCCATGAAAATCCAAGATATGCCAATTATTTTTTACCTGATTATTGGACATACAAACGTGGTATTGATTTCATGGGCAAACTTTGGCGTGATGCTCGATATCCTGAGGATCCTGTAGAAGCATACCAAAGACTTAACGATATAGATCAAGAAACTTTTAATGATGAGATGTACGATCATGCTGCTAGATTGACAACTTGGGATTTGCCTGCATTGCTGCCTTATAGTAAAGATCACATAAATAAAAGGGCTCAAGTCAAAATGAATCTTGTCCAGGATGATTTCTGGCAAATTGATCCGAGTGTTTGTATCGAAAATTATGGTTACAATAGTATCAAATTGGTAGTTCCGACATCTGAAACAGAAGTGAAAGTGACCTTTAAAGGATTAGCAGGTGAAAATGGTTTTAGAGCCATCAATATAGACCAAGCAGGATGGAAGTTTGGGTTTGTTGCTTTACTAAATGATGGCACTCGTGTATATAGCAATATCGGTGATGCAAAATATGCCAACGGCACTAATCCTGAAACTGAGTTAAGTTTTGTTTGTCCTGAAAACTGTTCCAATTTATGGTTGGTCGTGTCAGGTTCGCCGCAGCAATATTGGCGACATGAATGGGATGATGACAATTCCAATGATGAACAATGGCCTTATCAAGTCAAGTTTGAAAATACCAATTTATTTGGCAAATCATTTGACCCACTAAAAGATATGGAACTAACACATGAAATCATTATGGAACCAAGATCAACGTATGATCCAG
>JBGSOH010000043.1:0-1693 GCA_041739205.1 Saprospiraceae bacterium | reverse complement strand
AAATACTTATAAAATTTACCAAGATTAGTTTCAATTGCTTTTTGGGGTATAGACTCAGGTTCCGAATCAAGCCAGTTAACAATTTTAATGTTGTCATTCTCAACAATTAGATAATTTTTAGTATTTGAAGACCAAGAATATTCTTTAAATAAATCAAAATCTCCATCTGCTTTAGTTTGTAAACAAAAGTCTCCATAACCACCATTTAGCATAATAAATTTCCTTTCCGCCACATCTTTTAAGTGCAAGGGAAGTAATCCATAATTTTGTTTCCAAAATAATATGTCTGAAAAATTCTTCATAAATGGAAAAGATATAAATTAGTTAAGATTTAGAACCCTTGATTTAAAATATGGTTAAGTAAAATTAATCTATAAGGGACCTAATCATAACATAGATCTTATACAAAACAAAATTCAGAACAAAAGTACAAAATTGATTGAAATGCTATCTATTATTAACAGGTTTTTACTAAATTTTATTTCACTCATTGTAATGTACTACTATCCAGATTCAAAACAACCCATTCATATACCATCCACATCAACTCAACCTACTCATTCCAATCCATCTCCTCCTCACACCACAGGAAAAGCCTGCCCAATCCTAGTTCCCACTTTATAATGTACACCCATCTGCGCCGTGATGCTTACATTGCTTGATGACTCAAAAAGCAAAATCACATCGGAACCGCCAAACTGAAAGTAGGATAGTTCTTCACCCTTGCGCATCGTTTTGCCTACTTCTGCGGTGAGAATGACGGAAGACACCTGACACATGCCGATAGGAAGTACCGCAACCAAACCAATAGGCGTATCTAGTACGATCAGACCACGCGCTTGGGCAAATTGGTAGCCAGCATCATCGGGTGCATCAAAGGTACGGCTAGGTTTCAAGAAGGATCGACCACCTTTCTCTGCTGTAGTCGGTGCGTCTATGACTACTTGTAGATAGGTTTGACCTGGTATGACTCTTGCTTCTAGGACAGTGCCTTGCACAGGTGCATGTTGGCGGTGGTAGTCATTGGGACCTAGGAAAGCATGCATGAAGATGCCATTTTCGAAGCGGTGTTTGTATGGGCTTCCTTCCATCAATTCTTCTATTTTCCAGTGCAGGTTTTTTACCGTGACGTGCGAATCTTTACGTATCTCCCACTGTCCATCAAAGGTAGAATCGGCAGGCGATACGATGACTGTAGGGTCTGATATGGCAGCGATGGGACGATAACCTGGTTTAAAATTGCGAGCAAAAAACTGATTGAAAGTTTTCCATCCGCCATGTGGTTGGATATATTCATGCATATTGAATGCTGGAGATGCATAAAAAGTGGCTAGTGATGCTTCTGTAAGAGACTCAGGGGTATCCATAAATCGACCGAATTCCTTGCAATACCTTACCAACCATGCAGACAGTGGCGTCAACTCCGGTGCTTCATCATGTGGCACAATGGCATTCTGATATTTTTGATCGGGTCTTGGTCAAGGATAAAATGCAGCTTACATGTTTTGTTGTAAAAGACGGTGCCTGTTTCATTTTCTTCGGGTAGCCATCTCAAAAATGTATTGATATAAGCGAGATAGTCGTCTAGATTGTGGATATCATCGAGATCTTTGATATCATATTTTCTAGCATTATCAATTGCTGTTTGGAAGTCAGCGGCCCAGTTGTTTTTCTGGATAAGATCTACCAATTC
>JBGSOH010000678.1:0-2953 GCA_041739205.1 Saprospiraceae bacterium | reverse complement strand
TACATTGGCGGTAGGACTTTATTCTTCTAATTATAAACCATATGTTTTAAAGCAATATGTTGGAAATAAAACCACTATTGACATAGGAAGGCACTTTGATTTATATGGTGGAATGTCTTATGGTTTTGCAAAGCAAGTCATCATACCTGAAGGAAATAGTTTTTTTAATTTTAATGACACGTATGAACTTAATTTCTACGCAAAAAGATACTTTATCCAAGGAGGCGCACACTTTAAGTCTAAAGATCTTGGTTTTGACTTTATATTCAGAAGATTGTGGATAGATGTAGACAAAATTGAACTATTCGGCTTATTACCTGATTCAAACATAAATCCCGAAAATGATTTTAGAAATAGTAGTATTCTTTCTTACGTAGAATTTGGTATGAAGGTTAACTTTGTAGGAAATTACAAACCACTTTATATAGGATTCAATAAGAGATTTGGAGACAATACTCCTTTTACAGCTAGTGCATTTGCATCTTCTACTGCATTCATAGGAGCCAATATAGATATCCATTTACTATTCAAAAAAAGCAAGGCATCAGAAGAAATCTTGGATTATAAATATGAAGAAGAGTAATACAAAATACAAATCAAAATGACTAAACGATATTTCATTTACACTGCTATCTTTATTACTTTAACTATCATCGCTTGTAAAAGTATCAAGCACTATCAATTTAGGGAACTTTATTTGTCACAGAATGAACTGATCCATATCTCTAGAGACTCCATCAAAAAACCATTTCTGAAAGCTCATCTTAAGAATGGTGAAGTCTACATTATGGATGACAAATGGGCATTCGACACCATAAATAACATCATCTCTGGCAAAGGCAATCATTATGATTTCAAACGTGAAGTACTACAATCAGGTCTTTTGCACATTGCCGTAGATAGCGTTGCACTTTTCGAAACCAACACCAAGCTTAAACCTGAAGGTTCAGCTCGGATGGCAGCTATGACGATACTTACTTCTATGGATATCGTACTTGGCATAATATGTATCGTGGCACCAAAATCATGTTTTGGTTCATGTCCTACATTTTATCTTGACCACAATACAGGGGAACGACTGGCAGATGCAGAAGCTTTTTCTAATGCTATCTCACCATCCTTAGAATATGGAGACATAGACGATCTTCAACATACTATTCTTGGTGATACAACCCTTGGTATTACTATGAAAAACGAAGCACTGGAAACCCACATTGTCAAAAAAGCAAACCTATCTCTCATAAGAAAAATCAAGGGACAAGAAGTTTTTCTATCGCCTGATGATAAATATTACATCACTTCTGGTACTAATACGCTACTGTCAGCAATAGCTCCTGAAGGCAATATAACTTCAACAATAAAATCTCATGATGGTATCGAACGCAATAGTTTGGCTGATGCAAAAGTATTAGTTACGGATGAAGAAATTATTTTGGAATACCAGAATTCAGATCCACAATCAGCAAAAGGTATCAAACTTTCATTTAGACAGACCATGATGACTACCTATTGTTTATATAGTGCCATCGGGTATATGGGAGATGAAGTAGGTGATATTTTTGCAAAATTAGAGACAGAAAAAGAGTCTATTAATAAGATGAATAGTGTCTTTTATGATGCGCTTGGTGGTATAAGGATTTACATACAAGATGACGATCTTTCATGGAAATATCAAGGTGAAATGTATGAAACAGGACCTATAGCTTTCAATCACGAGATATTGCCTATCAAAAGCGCTAAATCGAAAAATAGGATAAAGATAAAACTAGTTATGAATAAAGGATTGTGGAGATTGGATGATGCGGCACTCTACAATATAGTTGAGGAAGCGAAACCAATGACTGTAATTCCTTCCAAACTTAAAAAGAACGGCCTTCTAAATATAGAGTTATTAGCAAATATTACCAATAACAAAAATGACTATATCGTATCTATGCCGGGAGATGAATTTTATTTTTCATATAATATTCCTACATCAAAAAACAATGAAGTTTACCAAGTCTTTTTGGATACACGTGGATATTATATAGAATGGATGAGAGAGTCTTGGCTTAAAGACAAAAACTTGTTTGCGCTAAAAAGAATGATGGACAACCCTAAGGAATGGCTTAATAGTGAGACAACAAACTACAAACAATATGAAATAAAAATGGAAGAACAATTTTGGAATTCTAAGTGGACACAAAAAAATAAATCATATGAATCTTTGTAGCAAAACGATCAAATACTTTGGTATTTATGGTATGATTATCTCAATGTTTGGTTTTATATCTTGTGCTAGAAGGTTACCAATTGTAAATAATACAAACAATTATCATCAATCACCATATGGCGCCTATATCGAAATCAGGGTGGAAGGAATACAAGAAAAGTTATATTTCAGAGGAGAACTGATCGCTGTGGATGATAAAAAAGTAGTCATTCGAACGATTGGAAATAATGAATCAGTCAGACCTTTTGCATTAAAAGACATCATTTATTATAAATTGTACTATGCAAATAATGAAAAGGAGAATTATAGGCCTGGGAATATTCTATTATCTACTAGTTTATTATCCCATGGTTTTTTCACTTTTCTAACCATTCCTATCAATGCCTTGGTCATTGCATCGGTAGACAGTAATAAAATAAATGAATTCAGTTACACCAAAAAAGATTTACCTATTAGCAAAATGGCACAATTTGCTAGATATCCACAAGGATTACCACCACATATCAATCTTAGTAATCTCAATGACGTAATGCTTAAAAAAGAAATTACTGAAAAATAAAAATGGTTATTTAGTTTCTGCCTAAATATATCTACCTTCTATATGATCAATCCAAAATAACCAATGGCATCACCAAATGATCATGATTGCCACTGATCTTTACAAAATATGTGCCTTTAGTAAGTTGTTGGGTTTCTAAATGAATCAAGTGATCACCTTGTCCAAAATATTCATTGTCTCTA
>JBGSOH010000674.1:0-3055 GCA_041739205.1 Saprospiraceae bacterium | reverse complement strand
AAAATATTTACTATACCTAAATATATTTGCAAAACTCATAACATTCATTTTAATAATTGACTTTATGTATATCTTTTCTATTTTACATTGCATGTAACGGCTGTGCTTTGCGACGGTTTTGGCGATAGCCAAAACTGTCGTCAAAGCATCTGTTAGTACGGGTTATTCTACTTTTATTATTTTATGTCGTTCATTTATTTTTGTATTTCTGATGTCAAAGATATATAATCCATTTGGCAGCTCTTCAATATTAACCTGTTCGGTTACGTTTTCAAAGGATTTTACCATACTTCCGGACAAATTATAAATTTTGACACTTGATTGGCTATCTAAATTTTGAATTCTAACAACTCCGGTTGTCGGATTTGGACAAATTTTTAATTTACTATTTTTTGAAATATCCTTGACATTTGACAAAATCTCTAATTCCACTAGATCAAAAAGAGTGGTCACTGTTTTATCTTTGTCTTCCTTGATATCACCATTTTGATCGAGTTCACGTACCCACATATTTAATGATAAATAACGATCATTTATTATCGCTGTATTAATTGTCGGAAATACTATATTACTTTCGGCAGAAATCGTCTTTAAGAAATTCAGATTACCATTTCCATCAGATTTATATATTTCAATATTTGGCTGATTATCCACGGTGGAAATAATGATTATTCCATCTTCATAAGGCAATTTATGCACTCTATACACCCTAAATCTCTTATTCGGTAATTCGACTGTTTCCTTTAGCACATACATGCTATCAAGTATCGAAATTTTCACATTTTCATTGGTAAATTGATTTATATTGTTTCGCAATGCAAAAATGTGATGACTATTTTGAATTCCATGATAGTTATAAACAGTTGCCGAATCTAAAATTTCTGATAATGAAATAGAATCCATAGGATTCCAGTTAGTATCAAATTTATTTAAGATTAGTTCATAATTTGACGGTGGTTTAATAGGTGATATTTCAGAAACTGAATGTCGTAGACTAAAAGTAAATTCATCTTGCTTCAAAAAAGGTTGGTTTGCATCATAAAATTTATATTTTCGCATATAATTGAAACTATTATCTCGTATAAAGTTTAAAGCATTATCAAACGTTTTAATAGTTACGGTATTAATAAATGATTCATTTCCAGCTACTGAAATATAATCTATATTTTTTTCATTTTGAAATAAGGATACAGCTCCAGGATAAAAACCAACGTGTATTCCATCAGGATTTGAAGGCTCAAAAAATATATGTTCCAGTAATTCGCCACTCTTTAAATCAAATTTTCGATATGATAGATTTGCTTCTGTCCATAATACAAAATAATTATCACCTAATATGTTTCTAAAGCAAAACAGTTCAAGATTTCCATCTTCATCTATTTGAAAAAGACTTGGATATTCTCTCTGTGTTCCTGTTCTTAAATCAAATGCAAATTTCCAACAAATACTACCATCGTTTAGATTTCTTACTTCTACAAAGCCGCCTTGGAAATCATTTTTTTGGTTTGTAAATATATTGATGACTTTATCGTTATAAATTAATGGCTTGTAAAATGGTATTAAATGATTGCTACCATTGAATGAAAATGGGCTAAATGGCCCTTGTTCTGTATGTCCTTCGTAAGTTGAGTCATAAGTAATGAAGGACCATTTAGGGATATGATTAGTAAAACTAAACACTTGGGTATATGAAATATTACTAAAAAAACAGGTTAATATAACAAAAATAAATTTTATAAGATTCATTTTATTTAATTTTAGGTTATTAAAATGCTTCCCTGTGGGTTCGTCCACAGGGAAGCTAAAATTAAATTTACTTTTTAGGAAAACACTGGTGTTGACAACTACCTAAAGTGAAATATCCGGCTGGACAATTTTCAATAGATGTAGAAGATTCGCAATTTCCAATTTGCTCCACGACTGGACTTGATTCTATAACTTTTTGTTTTGCAGCACTCCAACAATATGCCGTAGTTCGCTTACAACAACTTTCTCCGCATGTTCTTCTTTGATAGTCTCTTACAGGCCTTCCATCTACAATTTTATTTCCAACACACCACTTAAAGCAATTGTCTAAATAAAATTCTGAAAATAAAAGGGTATTGAACTGTTCACAATTAAAGAAGCTTTGAAAAAACGAACTTGTAAAAAGCTGATTATTATAATTTTGCTCAACAATTTCAGTTGCGATAGCATTAAAAAGATCCAACTGGTAACTAAATTCATTAAAATTACCAACATTAAGAAGACTATCCCATGAATTCAAAATTGAATCACATCCCATTCCAACTATTGGAAAAGTTGAAAAATTATTGAATATATGGGTAACAATAGTAGCACCAGTAGTATTTAAACATCTGTAAAGATCATATGTAGCTGATGCATAACAAGTAGTGCCAGGGATTAAAAAAGTATCAGTTTTGCCAGCTTGCAATAAAAAACATCCCTGTGTTGTGTTACCACAACTTGCTCCTGCCATGGCTGAACGAGTTTCGACATTCTCATCAAAACCCAAAGTCGATTTCAACTCTTCTATTTGGGATGATGATAAAAAGTTATTTTGTTTCTCGTGTGTATTTCCATCCTTTGCACAAGAATAAATAAAAAATGTAGCTATTATAGCTACCAGTGAACCTAAATAAAATTTTGACTTTGTCATTTTTCATGAATTTAATTTGTTAAAAAATAAAAATGTTTAAAATCTTAGTAAGAATTAAATGCACTTGTTCCTTGACACATTTTTCAAGCCAACACACGATTGACTTTCTTTGGGATTTTCTTCTTAATCCGTACTAACGAGTTTCGGCTTGGCGATGTGGCGGATTTTTAGCACAAAAGTTCAATAGAATTACTGCTGTTGAACTTTGCACAAATGTTTCATAGAAGCACTTCAGCCGCCATATTGCCAAACCGATGTGTGTGCCTTGAATGGCAAATGTACGACTAAAACGTTAATCGTACAACTTGTAGCAAAACAAGTTATCTAGAGAGTGAAAGTCTCTCATACGCTGGTGTAACGCCCAGAAGTATTAGCAAGCTGTAAGGTGGTATAGAG
>JBGSOH010000666.1:0-13325 GCA_041739205.1 Saprospiraceae bacterium | reverse complement strand
GAATAGATATTTTGACAGCAAATTATAAAAAACACAAAAAATCAGAAATTCAATCTCAGTCTGCAAAGAAGCAACAAAGGCACAAGAGCCAATTTGCAAAAGCGGGGCTTTCGTGCTTCTATGACAGTGAAGTACTAAATTCAAGCTTTATGCATTATGCATCTAATAAAGTTTAGTGCTAAAAAACCGCCACATCGCCAAGCCTAAAATTGTCCGTTATATTTGTAAAAAAAGAGAACAGAGAACATAGGTACTTCACCCAAATAACTTAAAGAGAATACTATCCGTAATTTACTATTAATGACAAAAGAAATTTGTTTAGTTTTTCTAAGCTAAGTTAAGTTTTTGACATGTTTACCTTCCAAAGACCCGGACGATCATTTAAGCACTATCAAAGACAAAGTCGTGCTGCAATTCTCCCCACACATATATAACAAAAGTTATATTGCCAGACTAGTTTAAAGTACCTATTTTTGCAATTTGATGTTGATTAAGTTCTGATAAAAGTTAGTTTAGCTCTATAGACCTACTAGTAAGAATCATTTAAAACTAAAGGAGAAAGTCGAAAATCAATTAAAATGTAGGCATTTAATTAAAATATTATGAATAATTAAATCAATCATAAACCTATATTCCTATATTTGCCTTTCATAATGACTTCGATGAATAAATGATTGGTGTTTAGGAAATGATGAAACTTTCATCTTTTGATTACATAACTTGTTCGTCTGCAAGGCTTGGAGGGGTATGAATTGTAAATCAATAAGTTGTAAAGATAATTTAAATCTGTAGTTGGGTATAACTAATAGTTTGTGGTGATAAATACAAGATTATGCTTAGAAGATGCTTTATAGATATGCCATTTGATAAAAAGTTTGATGGAATTTGGATTAATGTAATCAAACCAGTAATTGAAAGCTTTGATGATATTTGTGTGAGAGGAGATAATATTTTTAAAGTTGGTTCTATAATAAATGATATTAAATATTCAATTAGTATTGCAGATTATGTTATTGCAGATGTAACAATTCAAAACCCAAACGTTTATTATGAACTTGGCTACTCGCATGCTCTATCAAAAAAAGTATTACTTATCACACAGGACATTATGACTCTTCCGTTCGATTTATCTGACCAAAGAGTTATAACTTATCAAGATACCGCATCTGGGGCAGCTAAGCTAAAAATTGATTTAACTAATTACATTAAAAATATATAAAATGGCCACTACACCAGAAGAAATGGAAGAAATGGAAGAAATGGAACATTTTGCACCAAAGGAGTCTTTTGTTTCCAAAAAAATAAACTTTCCTGTTTTAGAAAATTTTTCAACCCCATTTAAAATTCTAATTGAAAAGGATATTGAAAATGGTTTGAAATATTATTATCGTGAATCAGAAATTTCCATTATTTTAAAATCATTGATTAAAAAGGATAAACAACACATAGCCATAATCGGAGAAAATGGGACAGGTAGAGAAACATTATTAAAAACAGTTGCCCAAAAGGTCCATAATGGCGATACAACGATGATATTGGATAAACATCTATTCTTCAATCTCGATTTAGACTCTCTTATTTCAGGAACTAAATATAGAGGACAATTCGAGGAAAGAGTTAAGGCAATAAATACTGAAATTGAACGATCTGAAAATATTGTTCTCTATATTAAAAATTTAGATAGGTTTACTGAAATTAGTTCTTTAACAGTGCTTCTTCGAAGTAAAGCAAAAATAATAACAACTCTAACATCTGAAACAGCAGACATATTTTTTAAGAAAGATAGCTCATTTTACAATTTGTTTAATATTTTAAGAATTTCACCCACAAATCCTTTGGAAACAAGTGAAATATTAAAAAATCATATATCTCGATTTCATAAATTATATTCTGTTAATATTTCAGAAGCTTGTATTAATAATTTGTTGGAACTTTCAAATCTATATTTACCCGAAGAACTTCAACCGCAAAAGTCCATTTCTGTAATGGAAGAGGTCTGTGCTTCAATAGAAATAAATAGACTATCCGACCCTAATGATATTTTACATGAGTATAAAATAGAATTTGATGATAAACGGTTAGAACTTCAAGAAACTAGTCAGAAAAAAAATGAAATTGTAAAGAATCAACAATTTGAAGAAGCTGCAAAATTGAGAGATTTGGAGAAGAAATTAGAATATGAAATAGAGTACTTAAAAAGTAAGATTGACTTAAAAAGTAAAGAAAGTAGAGTATCTGTAAGTGAAGATCATTTAATTGAAGGCATTCATTATCAGACAGGAATTAATAAAGACAAGATAAAGAAAAGAGAGAAAATCATTTTGACAGGTAAACAGGGTATAAGGACAGAATATTCAGGGTTGCCACAATTCGAATTTTTACAGACACAATCCATATTGCATGGCCATCAAATCTCGATAAAAAGTGGATTAGCATTTGTATTAATTCCTCATAATAAAGAATTTGATGATTTGTTTTACCATTATATTAAACCATCTGTTGAACATCATGGCTTAACAGCATTAAAGGCTGATAACATTTTCAAGCCAGGGAATATACTTAGTCAAGTTTGGGCGCAAATCAGAACTGCCGAGGTATTAATTGTAGATGTTTCAGGGCAAAATTCCAACGTTATATTCGAACTAGGCTTGTGTTATGGGATTCAAAGGTGTCCAATTTTATTAACTCGTGATCCTTCAGAACTTCCATTCAACATTAGAAATTTAAGATATATTCAATATGATAATACTGCTTCTGGCGCACATAAACTTAGTGAGGATATTAAAATTGCAATAGAGGAATTTCTATCTGCAGTTCGTACAGATATTTATTAATTTAAGCTTACAATTTCTTTACTAACACCAACATTGGTTTTCGTCAGGGTGAAATTTTTACTAGGCTGAACATTTGTACTTACTATTAACTTTTGGATTAAATTTGGACTTTGGTACTTTCTATTCCAAACCGAGCGAAAAGCCAAAAACCGATGTAAAAGAAGTAAACATACATAATTGGCCCAAAAAAGTTAAAAAGTATTATATCCGTAATTTACAGTTAATTAAAAATGAAATTTGTTTTGTGTTTCTAAGCTACCCATAAGTTTTTGACATGTTTACTTCCCAAAGACCCGGACGGTCATTTCAGCAATATCAAAGACAAAGTAGTGCTGCAAATCCAAGAGACATATAACAAAAGTTATATTGGCAGATAACTTTCATGAACTTACTTTTGCAATTTAATGTTAATTAGGTTCTAATAAAAGTTAGCTAAGCTTTATAGTCAAAGAGGGATATGGACAAGAAATCTAGGAGTTATGAGGATTTTATTAAAATGGAGTGGCGAAAATCGGAAAGTTAGCATTCATGCATAAAAAACAACTACCACACAAATGAGTCGATTTGAAAGGTCTATAAAACTTTCTTTTGACAAAGCTTCAGGTGAAATGCTTGAAGCTGATAAAGTCTTTAGCGAGCCTAAAGAGTCATTTCAAATTAGAAAACAATATCACGAAAATAAGCTAAATCTATCTTGTTGTGAATGTGAGCAGGAATTAATAGTTTCAGGTAGTAAATTCGATAGGCTTCATTTTAAACACAAACCAGGACATTCTTTTTGTCACCTTTCTGATGGTCAACTAACTCCAAAAGAACAAGACTTATTCACCCAAATCCTAAAGAATAAAGAAAGTGAACGTCACATTGAGCTAAAGACCAAGATTGGTAATCTGTTAAAGGATGTCGATGGAGTAGATTTTGAAAGCATTGCTATAGACAATAAATTTATTTCACGCAATGGCGAAAAAAGACGACCAGATGTATTTTGTAATTACAAAGGCCTTGACATAGTATTTGAAATCCAATTATCTGAATTGTCTTTAGCTTATATCCTTAGCAGATATGAATTCTATAAAAAGAACCAAATGTTTCTCATTTGGATACTTGATGATTTTAACATTCACAACCAAAGTACTCTTGAAAGAGATATAAAATACTTAACCGAATACGAGAACTTTTTTAAGCTTGATGAGACCTCTTATACTTTCAATCTTCTATGCGAGTATAAATATCCATTTTTAACAGAAGACAATCGTCTATTAACAAAATGGCTTAAAAAAACCGTTTCACTTTCACAACTTCAATTTGACACAAATGTTTACCAAGTATTCTACTACAACTTTGGTAACAACAAAACCAAGACAGAGAAACAGCAAAAATTCCGAGAAGCTGAATTTCTTGAAATTGAGCGTCAAAAACAAGAAGAACTAAGACTTAATAAAGCAAAGGAAAAGGCTGATAACATAATAAATGGCATTAGGCACTTAAGAAAGAACAAACATTTGTCCTATGCCAAGATAAGGATTCAAATAGATGAACTTTCTCAATTTGAACTTAAAATCCTGAATGAAACACTTGGACTTAAGGAACGAGAAACTCCGATTATTAAGTGGATAGAAGGCGCCAAAAGAGAAGATTACCAATTCATTGAATTTCTGATTGACTGCGAAAAAATCGAAAAGGATTTAAATGAGAGAAACTCAGAAGATTCTTCAACTTTTCAGTGTTTAATAGATAACAATGAATTTGATTATTATGAAAAAAAGTTGCTTTTGAAAAGAATGCTTCAGTATGGCTACAAATTAAAGTCAAATGATTTAAATAAACTTGAAAACTTAATTGATGATTCAGAAGTAATATTTCTCTTTCAACTGAGTAACACACTTGTTAAAAGGAGATTGGTACCTAAAATATTTGAGCATTCGAGACTTGTTTATATTATTGAATCTGCAAAAAGACATGAATTAATTGGGTAAAAATATCCTAATAATATATGGATTCAATTGGCAAATACTGCAATTGAATATTACAAGGAGTATTGGGATTATATTGAATCTGCATTTAAGTATTATCAGATTTGGGGCAAGGTGGAACAGGCAGATACAACAGAGAAATTTAGCAAGAAGCTTCAAAATTATTATTTGACAATGCCTGAACAGAATTACGAACTTGACGAATTGATTAATGAACTGTATCCCGAAATTTATAAGTCGTAAAAAAGTACGATATGTCAACAATGTATAAGCGTAACTCGGGTGGAAGTGCTAAATTTAAGCTAATTGATTTTTAACAAACATATCGGAAACCTGAAAGTGAAGTAAATTTAATCCCGTTTCAGCTTGTACTTGACCTGTATAGTTGGAAACAAGAAAACATAGATAATAAACCCCAAAAAGCTAAAGAGAACAATATCCTTAATTTACGTTTAATGACAAATGAAATTTGTTTATTAAGGACAGAAGTCGTGGGGTACAATGTTTAATATTGGAAGGATAATAAATCAAAACCTCCTGGTCATTTTGCAGCCGATAATGATTTTATATTCAAGTGTTAAGATATTTGGAAATACCGTTTGTGTATTGTAGCTTTGTTGTAGAAATAAGTAAGATATGTGTCACTCGATGAGGCGACTCAGCCAAAATTAAACAGACAGAAAAATGAATAGAAATAGATACATTACAGATAAGTCAGCCGGACATTTAGCACATTTAGTTTTGCCAGACACACAAACCGAACCTTTGCCAAACCAAAAGAGGAAAGTTTACCCAACGCAATATTAGTCATTATGGAATTAACAGAGAAATTTTTAACAGAATTACAAAGACGACTTAAAATTGGGAATCGTAGAGGCGTTCATTTAAACGCTATTCCTGCAAATTCAAGATATAAGTTTGACTTAAATAGACTTTCTCATATTGACAAAAATCTGCCTGACAATTTCATAAAATCTTTGCTTTCACAATTACCTTTAAAATTTAGAATTAGTTGGAAAGATAATGTACCTGACCTAAACACACTTTTTGAGGAAGATCAATCGCAATTGGTAAGAATTACAAAAGCATTTGAAAATCTTATCAATCAGACCGAAGCAATTGAATCTGAAAAAGGTATAAATACTTTCGGTTTTGGTTTTCCAATTTTAGCAAGGCGAGACAGAGCAGACAACAAATTGACAGTTGCCCCTTTTTTGATTTGGTCATTACGAATTAAAAGAACAAAAGAGTTCAACACTTGGGAAATACTAAGAAATGAAGAAGACCCAATTTATATAAACGAAGTTTTAATAAACCATTTACAAAGTGATGCAAATATTGAGATAGAACAAATCCCAAGCGATATGCTTGACGATGGCCTAATCGATAAAACAGAACTTATTCAAATTTGCTCAAAATTAATCAGAGCAATAAACACAACATCGTCAGACGATTTAGAAGAATCACTTAAAAGGAAACTTGATAAAATTACTTCCATTGGGGACAAAGCCCATTATGATAAACTCCCACTAAACTCATCAAACTCCTTTATTGATTTTGGTGGACTGTTTTCAATTTTTGAAGTTCAAAAGCAGAATATCATAAATGATTACGGTAACCTTATGGAGCTTGAAGGAATTAACATTCCTCTTGAAGATATAGAAGGACATTCGTTTCAACCGATTTCATCGGTGGAAACTGACCCTTCTCAACAAAGTATTTTACATTCCTTGGAAGCCACAAGAAACATTTTGATACAGGGTCCTCCTGGAACAGGAAAAAGTCAAACGCTTACAGCTATTCTTATTAATGCACTTGAAAACAATAAGAAAACAATCGTTGTATGTGAAAAAATAAATGCATTAGAGGTTTTAGAAAAAGCTTTAAAAGAAAGAGGTCTCGAAAAGCACTTTACTATCATCAGAAATGTTGTAACTGACAGAAAAAACGTAGTTTCATCTGTAAGAGAACGTGTTGATGATTCCGATTATAAGAGATATAGGTATAACTATTCTAAGGAATCACTTGATAATATTACTTCAAAAGTAAAAAGTATAATTTCAAGTATTAATAAAAAACACCAAAAAGTTGGTCAAGAAATATTTGGAAATAAAAATTGGACGAAAGTAGTAGGCAATCTTTTACAGGAGCGAAAAGACAATAACGATGATATAAATCTAGAAATTGATAAAACTCAATTTGAATACACAACACAGGAATTAAATACTTTACTAGACCTTGTTCAAAAAGGCCAAACACTTTATGAAGAGTTTCTAACAATAGAATCAACATCATTCATCAATTCTTTGAAATTGATTGGTGACAATCCATTCATAATTGAACAGACACTAAATGATGACTTTGATGCTTATTCAAAGCAACTTGAACAAATAAATATTCTTCTATTTGCATGCAAGTCTGAATTTGCAAATTTAAGAGAAGCAGAGCTAAAACATCAAATTGCTTCAATATATAATCATATTGAAATCTTAGTAGCAAAGGGAAAAGAGTTGAATGTTCTAGTATCAAATGCGAAAATTGATTACATCAATTTTAGGAATATTGAATTTGCTCAAGAGACAGAAAGCGTATCTCAAATTCTTACAAAAATTGAAACTATTTTCAGTAACAACCAATACAATCCTGACATAACAAATACAGAAAAAGTCAATGGGTTTGCTTATAAACTTTTATCAGTTTTTTCTAAAAGCAGCAAACAAACAATTGCTAATCAAATTGAATTGCAAAGCAACTTTGAAAAACTTGATGTGTGTTTTAGAATCTCACAAGATTTTAAAACACTAAATTTTAGTGGAAGTTTGGAAGCAAAAAAAAACTCCTTACAGTCAATAAAAACTGAAATAGCAAATATCAAAAACAGTTTTAGAGACAAAATTGAAAACGAGTTTTCGTTGTTCAATCTTAATTCACTATTAGACACAAATGATAATGACAAACATTTTCACGCCATCCAATCGGTAATAAACGATTCAAATAATTCCGAAGTATTCAGAACAAACCTTCAATCAATTCAAACCACATTCAAAAATTACCTGTCTGATATAAATTCATTATTTCAAGCACTTTCAAAGGAATTAGCAGAAAGCAAAGACATTAAACTCAACTGCAGATTTGATAAAACTTTCAGGGAGAATAAAGAAGCGGTGTCAGAATTGAAAGCAAAAATTGAATTGATTAAAGCTGGGTTTGATTCTAAAATTCAAAATGAATTTCAACAAATTAATTTTTTAAAAGAAAACCCGAGCGAAATTGAAATCAAAAGCCTGCCAATGCTCCAAGAAAAAGTAAGTGCTTTAGCTGAAAAGATAAGGGTCGATAGTTGGACATTTGAAAAAGTAAAGCTTAGGGAGTTTTACAAATTCATTTCAGACATCGAAACGCTAATCTGTAACAAAAACGAATACTTCAAAGCAGAGAAAGATTTATTTACAATAGAATTTAAGTGGTATCAGTTTTACAATGGCTTATCTGCACCAACCAAAACAATTATAAATGAATTAAAGCCAAAGGGCGATTGGAGAAAATCTTTTTTGGTGTTCTATCTCAACTCTATGCTTGTAAATTCAGCAAATTTGGATTTGCCGACAAATGATGATGAACATAAGGAGCTTGATAAGACTTTAAGCGGAGTAGAAAAGGAACAATTAAAATTCATCAAAGAGTTTTGGTATTCAAAACAAATAGATGCGACAAGGGAATTTGAACAGAACAATAACGGATTATCAGTTGGTAACCTGTATCTAAAAAAGCAAGGCACAAAAAATATAAGACTTTCGTTACGTCAAATTGTCCAAAAAGATGCTGATTTATTCACATCCTTTTTTCCAATAATCCTTACTTCGCCTGATGTGGCAAGTAATCTTTTCAAAGGAATGAATGGGTATTTTGACATAGTAATGTTTGATGAAGCCAGTCAATTACGACTTGAAGATAACTTACCAGCAATTTTGAAAGGAAAGCAAATCATTATTGCGGGAGACGAACATCAAATGCCACCATCAAATTATTTCAGCAAAGTTTTTGACGGGGCGGTTGAAGATGAAGAAGATTTAGATGAAGAAAAATTGGAACAGATTAGGATTGACAAAGATGATATTTTACTTTCTTGTGAATCTTTGCTTGATTTTGCATCTGAATTAAATTTTCAAAGAAAACACTTGGACTTTCACTATCGTTCAAGACATCCATTTTTAATTGACTTTTCAAACTATGCTTTTTACAATCAAAGACTAAAACCGTTGCCAAACAACTTTGATTATGTTCCAATTAAATTTATTCAAGTAAATGGAACATTTTCAGAGCATACAAATGAAGCAGAAGCTGAAATGGTTTTATCAATCATTGACAAAAATATTAACAGATTACCTAATGGTGAATATCCAACCGTTGGTATTGCAACATTTAATATTGCTCAACGAAATTTGATTAAGAGTAAAATATTGGAAAGACAAAAGTTTTCAAAATTCGAAGAGTTTAATGCCAAGATTCAAGAGTTAGAAGAAAAAGGAATGTTTATTAAAAACTTGGAGAACATTCAGGGAGATGAAAGAGATGTGATTATTCTTTCGACAACATACGGTATAGGGAAAGATAGGAAATTTGCTCAACGATTTGGCCCGATAAATCATTCTAAAGGTTACAAGCTATTAAACGTAATTATTACACGTGCAAAGTATAAAGTTTATTGCTGTTCTTCTATTCCGGAGCAAGTATTTATGAACTATAAAGAATACTTGACAACAGAAGGTTCAAACAACAAGAGAGCAGTTTTTTACGCTTATTTAGCCTATTGCAAAGCTGTAAGTGAATCTAATTATGATTTGCGATTATCAGTTTTAACAACGCTTGCAGAGAATACAACAAAGAGTGCAGGTTTTGATTCTTTCATAGGAGGTGATTTAGAATCGCCTTTTGAAGAAGAAGTTTATCAAAGTTTAGCCAACCATTTAGGAATTGAAAAATTAATTCCTCAATTGCAGTTTGCAGGATTTAGAATTGATATTGTTTACGACCCAAAGCTGATTGGAGTTCCTAAAGTCGCTATTGAATGCGATGGAGCAAAATATCATTCAAGCAGAGAAGCATACCTTTATGACCGACATAGACAAAAAATATTGGAGAATCATGGATTTGTATTTCATAGAATTTGGAGCACAAATTGGTGGCGTAATTCAAGTAGAGAAACAACAAAACTTGTTGACTTTATTAAGCAAATCGAATCAACAACAAATCCCAATTACAGAGACCATTCTCATACTGCATTTGCTTTTACGGACGACATTGTAATCATTGAGGACTATGTTTCGCAGACATCTTTCATCAATATTGAAAAGGACAATGGAACTTTACAGGCAATTGAAAAAGTTGATCCCGTTAAGACCAAGATTTTTACAGACGAAGTAAAACTAAACAGTAAAGTGAAAGTAAAATATGTAAATAATGGTAAGGATATTAGCATTCATATTGTATCTACGGAGAATAACAAAAACGACAAGTCAGACGGTTTTCAAAAGGTTTATTACAAATCTCCTTTAGCTAATTCCTTACTTGGACATTCAGTTGGAGATATTGTAAAAATTGGAAATCTTGATAATTTTGTAGAGATACTAAAAATTACACATTAATGCCGACACATCGCAGTCACACGTTGGTATCCACTCAAGACATCGAACAAACCAAAGCTTATAAAGAGTATGCTTGCTTAACCGCACTGACAGAACAAAATTGGGCAGAAAGGTATCTTCAATTATAAATGGTGTTACTGATTAATTGTCTAGTAGATATAAAATGCAAAGAAATCAGTTCTAATAAAAAAAAGATACTGATGACGAAGGCACCAATCCTTTAAACTTTAAACAAAAGAGTTGTGCTGGCCAAGATTTCTTAACTTGAAGGAATTTTAGTAAGTTGATTTGTATTCAACAGCTAAGATATTTGGAAAAACAGAAGGTGTGTCGTAGCTTTGTTGTGGAAATAAGTAAGTTATCAACAATAAAGAAAAAGTAAAAATATAAAACAATGGACTTAACATTTAAAAGATTAGATTCATATTATGATTTGGAAAGAAGTATTATATTTGAAGAAGATACACCTTTAAGTTTAAAAGGCATCTTGCCAAATGAAACAAAAATTATACTAGAACATATTAAACCTAATACTGAAAATAAACTGTATGTCAGATTTATTTTTAGGCAAGCATCTTTAGATGGTAAAACTTATTTATCCAGATTTTTTGAATCCTTATATCAACTTTATTTCCAAGTTGATTTGTCAACTAAATCTGAAACAGAATTTTTAAAAATTATACCAATAGTATACGATTTAAATAATCTTTTTAATAACGAACGTGATAGGTTAGCTACAAAATATAAAATATTCGACTTAACAAGTCTCTCTGCCGAGACCTTGGCAAGGGTAATAATTAATGATTTTTATCTTTCCAGTGGAATAAGTCATTGATGGTGACTTCACTATATCTTCGTATAAGCACTGCAAATAAAATTCATAATAATCAGAACTCACTTATGCAAACAAAATATTTGTAAATAACATTTTAAAATAAAAACATGAACAACACTGAGATTGAAGTTAATTTTAGATGTAAAAAAACTAATTTTGAAACTATTTCAGCAAACTCTTCTAATAAAATTAATAAGATGAAATCTACATACTCAATAATAGATACCATAAATTTTATAGAGTTATAATATGAGTTTAAAAAATTGATTATAATCTAAATTTAAATAAAATGATAGATAAGAAAAAGTTCGACGACTCAATTGGGTTACTTTTAGATAGGGTTTCTGGGGTGTTTAAACCTTCCTTTGATAATCCTTGTTTATTTGATATTGATTACACTTTAGACAGACTTCTTGAAACCATTAACATCGAAGAAGACTCTTTAATTCAAATATATATCAAAGATGATGTACAAAACATCAAAACGCTTTTTAAAGAAATAAAAAACTATACTAAATTAATGTCAAACCAAGAGCACAAAACTTACAGAGATAAAATTTGTAATATTCTTTTTTCTATCCAGCAAAAATCAAAAATATTCTATGAAGAAAGATTATCAGAAGAAGAGTAAAACATCGATCAAACGAACCAAAAATCCAACCCACCTACCTTACCACCTTCTCTAACCATTGATCTTTTCCATCCGTGATCGTGAAAATATACAAACCTGCAGATAAATGTTGCAGGTCGATGGTTTGATTTGAAGTGATAGCGGTGGTGATCATGGTTTTGCCAGAGATGTCTTTTACTTCTAGCTGATAGGTGTTGGCATCGTTGATCAAAACCGTTATGATACCATTGGTGGGATTCGGGTATATGCTGAATTTCTGTTGGGATGGTATGAGCTCTACATTGTTTGACGTGGTGTTTTTGGTGACAAACTTGGATATAAGTCTAATGTATGCCACTTGGTATCCATTGCTGTTTTCGGAGATAGACCAAGCGTTGAGCGGCCAACTGTTATTAAAATCTTTGTAGGATTTCATGGCAGGTTGGTTGAGTGGTGGCGTGAGGTTCATCGATGTGCAGATGGCATTATTTTGTTCCGATCCACAATTATTTGGACAGCAGGCATCGACACTATAAGAAGTATTGGGTCCACCTGCTAGAAAGCCTGGTGCAGGTCCATAAAGGGACACACCTTCTTGGTCCCAAGGGCTTCCTTCAGCAAACCATGAGTGATAAAACTGAGTGATGTTTTTATCAGCACCATAGGTTTTCATATTACTCAGGTAGACCATGTTGAATGGATTGACACCATGGATGTAATGAAGGTAGGACTTTGCTGCGTTTTGATAGGTGGCAGAATTTAGTGGGTCAAGGTTAAGAGAAGACATCACATGAAACACATTGCCATAGATAGATTTGTATTGATTGGATCCCCAATTATAATCTTTGATAAAAGCTAAGTAAGGGTCTTTGTTTGTCAAAATAGCATCTGCAAAATCACCACTTTTTTTGGCAGCAGCTACGGTAGCTGTTTTAATGCTTTGTGCGATTTCAAAATTGTGTCCAGGTGTGTGGCTGTATTGGAGTAGGATATCTTGACTTTCGAAGAAGTATTGACTGATGTATGTTCCCCATTTGAAGAGTGGCATTTCTTTGTATTGACTTTCAAAAAAAGCTTTGTAGACATCTTCGCCCGTGCGTCTATATAGGTAAAGCGATGCACCAAGTTTTGCAGTCAGTCTACCTAGGTCGTCTGTCTCTTGGTTTCCCGCGCCTACACCTTGACTTCCATTGGAACTTGTATTGTTTGGGAATAAAACATTAGGATTATTATTTGCCCATGTCCAAGCAGATTTTGCCCTTGCCATTAAGTCATCAGATTTAGCTTGATAAGCAGGAAATGATTTCAACACTTGGGAAGCATATGCAAAGGCACCGGCACATTTTAGTGTTGCAAAAGTGCTCGCAGGTCCATAAACACTTTGACCAGTTGCAGCAGAAGGTGGTGAAGCGTGTGCACAACTTACGA
>JBGSOH010000663.1:0-5111 GCA_041739205.1 Saprospiraceae bacterium | reverse complement strand
GAGAATTGGCTTCAAACGATATGCTCTTAACTTCCCATGGAGCTACTAGACCTAACGCCATTGCAAAAATTTGCTCATTATTCATAACACTAAGATACAACTATTTATATATTTTACCCATTCAATACCATATAGAGCCATAAAATTTATGAATTATACCCTAAATCAATTACAGATTTTTCTCAAAGTAGTACAAACTCAAAGTGTTACGAAGGCCTCTGAAGAATTACATCTCACCCAACCAGCAGTATCTATCCAACTTAAAAATTTCCAAGATCAGTTTGATATTCCGCTGACAGAGGTCGTAGGTCGTAAAATATACATTACAGATTTTGGTAGAGAAATAGCGGTATCTGCTGAAAATATCATAAATCAGGTGTACGCTATCAATTATAAAACACTTGCATTTAAAGGACAATTAACAGGTAAGTTGAGAATTTCAGTTGTTTCTACAGGCAAATATGTCATGCCTTATTTTCTTTCTGAATTTATGAATCTAAATCCTGGTGTGGAATTATTAATGGATGTTACTAATAAAAATAAAGTAATCAAAAGTCTAGAAAATAATGAAGTTGATGCCGCTTTGGTTTCTGTCTTACCCAATAATTTAAACATCGAAAAATTAGACTTACTCCAGAATAAACTATTTTTAGTAGGTAATGTGAAAACCAAATTTAAAAGAGGGGCAAAAGTAAATGAGATATTTCAAGACTTACCTCTTATTTTTAGGGAAAAGGGTTCAGGTACACGACATACAATGGAGCAGTTTTTTGCACAGAATGATATATCAGTATTAAAGAAAATGGAATTGACATCAAATGAGGCTGTCAAACAAGCCGTCATGGCGGGACTCGGATATTCTATCATGCCCCTGATAGGTATCGGCAACGAGTTGCAATTAAATCAAATCCAAATTATTCCTATCAAAGGATTACCTATCACCACAACTTGGAGTTTTATATGGTTAAAAGAAAAAAAACATGCTCCTGTTTCTCAAGCTTTTTTAGACCACCTTGCTTTACAAAAATTAGAAATTGTTCATAATAAATTTAGCTGGTACGAACAGTATTGACTCTAATAGTCATTCAATTATATACTATTTTTTAGCAATTACAGATACCGCTTTTTGTAGTAATAATGAGTTGGGGATAGTTATAAGTTCTCCTTGTGTTGTGATTAAATGAACATAAAAGTACGTCAAATCGGAGATCTCTCCTTCAAAGGGGTAGTCTCGGTCTAAGATTTTTATTTGGTCACCAATCTTTAAAGGATGATTAAAAAAAAGGATGATACTAGAAGTAATATTTGAGAGTAAAGACCATTGTGCGACAAACGCTATGCCTATGACGGTGAGAACAGAACTAGCAAAAACAGCAATCTCATTTTGCTTTAAGCCCCATACTGCAGATAATAGAATCAAAGCCGCAATGGTGGTAAAAAGATGAATTGCTTTGATGATTATTTTTCTTCTGGCTCGCTGAAGTTGGACGTTTTTTAAGGTGTTGTTTATGACAGTTTTAGTCACAAAAAAAACGATGATATATATAGTAATTAAAACTGTTGTTTCTACAACTTTGATTTCTGATGTGGACATTTAAATTGACTTTTAAAAATTTATTTGGTAACCAAAATTACTGATACTTTTATCCTGTTCATCCAATTTAATCTTATTGTTTTTTAAATCTAAATATTTCAATTGGTTGATGCCTTTTATTTCTAACGGGACTTCACGAAAATTGTTATCATTTAGATATAGAGATTCTAGATGAGCTAATTTTGAAATATTTTTGGGTAGTTTACTGAGTTTGTCATTTTCTAAGTGTAATACTCTTAATTTTGGCAAAAGACTGATGACCTCAATGTTTTTGCTTAACTTTAAATTTGTTTGATCATTCAAATATAACTCTTCAAGATTTAATAATCCACTTAATGATTTCGGAAGTATTTTAAAATCATTTCCACTTAGATCGAGTGTTTTAAGGTTTTTTAATTGACCTATTGATGTAGGTATTTCTTTAAAATGATCATTACGCATACTGAGGAATTCTAATTTTGGTAGTGCACTGATAATGTCAATATTTTTGTCCAATAGGAAGTTGGTTTCATCATTTAAATATAGCTCTTTCAAGTTTGATAAACTCATGATTGATTTTGGGAGGACTGTAAAATCATTTCCACTCAGATCAAGCATTTTTAAATTGTTGAGTGATCCTATTTCAGTCGGTATTTCTTTAAGATGATTGTTTTTAAAACTTAAGAACTCTAAATTTTTAAACTTTGGCCATACGTCATTAGGAATGAAAACTGACTGATTGCTGAGATCTAATCTTATGACTTTTTCGGGATCTTTTAATGCGTCATAAATGTCAAAAAAGACTTTTTTTTCCATGTTATTATCGACTGCTTTTTGGCTAATGCTTACAGTTAGAACGACACAAATGATTAGAAATGTATTTAAGAGTTTAAGTATCATTATTTGATTTTATTTATGTAAAAAAAGATTTGTTATGCTCAAATATTCTCATTTTTGATTTAAGCACAGATTTATGGATTACAAATATCGCAGAACATAGCATCTGCTGTTTTTTTTTCATTCGGATAATCTACACTTTCGGTATATGAGCATTTCTGACAAGTATACACTAGACTTTTAATACCGTTGGTAGGGTAGCTGCAAATTTCACAGGGCAAGCCGCGTAAACTATCTGTGACATCATATCCTGGTGTATGGCATTTAGGACAGCAACTATTTATTTTTTTTATGAGCGCTTCTGTTGCAAGTTTAATGACTTTTAGTCTAGTGGGATTGTGCATAGCGCGCATGTCTGTTTCAATAAAAACCTCACCATAAGTATTCATAAAGTAGTTGTAATAGGACATAAGTTCTTCTTGTTTATTTACTCCTTTTACTATTCCCATAATATCATTTTTTGATCTCCTGAGTATCAATCCATGAGATGGAAACCCTACATTTTGACAAAAGACATACAATTCTTTAACAGATTTTATGGCTTGACCATTAAAATTAGTTTCATTGCTTTGTTCTGTAGCTATGATTTCCAGATTGTTTTTTAAATCCATAAAGCACAATATCTCCACATTTGTGTATGCATATGGAAACAACGGATGCGGAAAAAAGGAACCTTCACTAGCTACAATTAGATCAAAATTTGTGGACTCTGATGCCATAAGACATTTATTTCTTACGGTAGTCAAAGGATCATCTTTTCGTTCTATTTCTCCAGTGAAGGTTCCAAGTGAATCCGTGTCAAGATTTGAGTCCGTAAAGCATCGGACACCCAATGTTTCTTCTAATAAAGGAGCCATTATTGATTCCTTCTTATGTTTGGTGGCTATTAGTAGACTCCTATCTTTAAACAATTTGGGTTTATTCATCAGAGAAAGAAAAGTTAACTTCTGATTTTAAAATCAACTTTTTATTATTAGATTTAGCTTCACCTAGAAGAGATTCTATACTAATCATTGCTTTTTTTAATTCTGGTATTCTTTTGATGGCTGTTTCATCATCTTTACCATTCCGCTCTTGTGCACTAAAGTTCTTTAGCTCATGAAACTGAATTTTGGTAGCAAAAATGTTCATCAAAATGCCTTTTGCTTCTTCATGATCAAACTTACCGTCTATTAAGATTAATTTTTCTGATGTTTTCATTTAAAAATTATTTTGGTGATTTCATTTTTCTAATGTGACTTTTCTATTTTAACCTGTACATCGACAGACAAAGGACTTTTGCAGTCATCTATGTACTTTTTAAGTTCCATCAGATCATGCTGCAGTCTTTTTATTTTTGTTTCCCTATACTTGATATCTTCTTCATTACTTGTTTTTGATATCTTATTTTCGTGAAACTTAACTTTAAGCTGCACCATTTGATTCAATATTTCAAAAGAATCCGTGGAACTGAAATTCCCTTGTACTAATGGTATGTTCATCTCTGATCTTTTTTAGGGTTTGGTTTTAATAATATGGTTTAATGAAGATAAATGGCATTATTGACCTTGTCCAAGAGAGAATGCATCTTTACCATCGAATGCATACAGATTTTCTGTTTTTATGGTCTCAATATCTTCATGGATAGCATTGTTAAGTAATGTCACTATATCATTATTTGCTATGGTCTCAGCTGATGAAGGTTTAAATCTGCATCTCCAATGATCCGTGCAGAAAGTCTCTCTAAATCCATCTGGCCATACCTTTATACCTCTATTTGTGATCATAGAAAGTTTGATATTTGACGTTTCTATTCGTTTTATCTTTTCTGCCAGTGATTCAGGACTAGTACCACTCCAGTGTACAAAAATATCTACACCTTTTAATGATTTTGGCACTGAAGGTTTTCGTTTGTAAATTGGGAGATTTAGGGCTACATTGTTTGAATATGATACTGCTTTCAGCATGTTAGGTTTGTTTCCTAAGTTTGCAATTACAGCTTGAGCAAATTCTTTTGTACCTACTTTTTCTTTACTCGTTCCTTCCTTATAAATATCGTATGTATGGATCCCATCTTCTAATGTTTTTAACCATGCATTCTGTACTTTCTCAGCGACTGCGGTCTGTCCTATATGATTTAACATCATAATTGCTCCTTGGAGAAGTCCCGATGGATTGGCTAGGTTTTTTCCAGCTCTTCTTGGAGCCGATCCATGGATAGCTTCAAACATGGCACATTCTTCCCCGATATTTGCAGATCCTGCTAGACCTACACTACCTGTGATTTGTGCTGCAATATCGCTAAGTACATCTCCATAAAGGTTTGGTGTTACGATCACGTCAAATGCTTCTGGAGTATCTGCCATTTTTGCAGCACCTATATCAATAATCCAATGTTCATTTTCTATGTCAGGATACTCGGATGCTATTTCATCAAAGACTTGGTGGAATAAACCATCTGTTTGCTTCATGATATTGTCCTTGGTAAAACAGGTGACCTTTTTACGGTTTTGCTGTTTTGCAAATTCAAAGGCATACCTTACTATTTTTTCGCATCCAGGTCTGCTAATTAACTTCAGACATTGAACTACTTCATCTGTTTGTTGGTGCTCTATCCCTGCATAAAGGTCTTCTTCATTTTCCCTTACGATAACTATATCCA
>JBGSOH010000630.1:0-7649 GCA_041739205.1 Saprospiraceae bacterium | reverse complement strand
AATTTTATTTTTTTTAGTATTCACTTGTTTGAGTATAAAATCTCAAACTACCATATTTACAAATCCAGGTGCCTCACATAACAATGTTGATATGGTGGTGGTTAATAATTATGGGCCTATTAGTATTGCTAATTGTACATCCATAAAATTTTCTCTAAATTTTAACTTCAGCCTTGGTTGGGTAGGAAGTGGAAATATGGAAAGCCTTGATGAGTGTGGTGGTTGTGCTGGTGATGTAAACAATGGTTCTGCTGGAAGTTGTGCAAATTGTTGGGACTTTATGTTTATTGAAATTTTAATAGACGGAGTTGTTGTCTCGAATGAGTTAATAGGTGGAGTCGGTGAAACCAGACAGTCTGGGCTTATCGAAGAAATTATTTGTACGAATGGTGCATCAAATATTGAAATAAGAGTCAGAAATCAAAACTGGGCAGCTAATGAAACAAATTCATTTAGTAATGTTCGAATAGAATGCTGGGATGCAAGACCTACTGCCGACTATAATCCAGACCCAGCTTGTGTAGGGCAACCTATAAACTTAGTTGGAACTATATCTGTTCCAGCAGATGCCATGAGTCATGTTTGGACAGGTACTGGTGGAACAATTACTTCCCCAAATTCATTAAATACATCTGTGACTGGAGCAATGAATGGTGATACTTATACATTAACAGTTACTGATGATAATAATTGTACCGCATCAAGTAGCGTAACAGTTGTTGTTGATCCTTGTTGTCAATCTGAAGCAGGAACACTTTCCCCAGTTTCTGAGCAATGTCCAAATTCAATTTTTAATATTAATGCTACAGGTTTTAATAACACTGCTCAATATACGCAGACCTATTTTATTACAAATAGCCTAGGTGAAATAATTGAGGTTAACCCAAGTGGTAATTTTACAGCTCCCCTTATTTGTGGAAATTACGAAGCGCATAGTTACAACTACCTAACAGGTGGACCTGGGATTACCTTACCTACAGTTGGAGGAAGTCTTTCAGCTATTAATTGCAATAATCCTAATCCTTGTTGTGATAGAGAGACTATTCAGTTTACAGTAGGAGCATCAGTAATTCCACCAAGCCCTGATGGTAGTACAGTTTCGTGTCCTGCTTTGATAGTTACACCAACACCGCCGGATGTAATGAATAGTTGTGGATTAACTTTACCAAGAACTGGACCATTGGAATCAGGCAACCCTACTTGTAATGGAACTAAGACTTATACTTGGACGTACACTGATGTCTGTAATAATACAACCTATGACTATGTTTACACCTATACATTATTAGCATCAGTAGTAGTTATGCCAGCTCCGGGCGGTTCGGTTGTTGCTTGTCTAAGCGATGTTATTGAGCCAATATCTCCTGATATTACGGATAATTGTGGTAATAATTTACTAAAATCAGGACCAAGCGTAAGTTCTGATCCCATTTGTGATGGCATATTAACCTATACTTGGACATATACAGATTGCGCAAGTAATAATTATCAATGGGAATTCACCTATACGATAAGTCCACCTATAGCTCAGATGTTACCCGCTGACGGATCGGCATCTGTGGATTGTCCAAATGATGCCATTGAACCAATTTCTCCAGATATTACCGACAACTGTGGCAATCCTGTTAACAAGACAGGCCCCACTGTCAGTAATGATCCAATATGCGGAGGTATAAAAACTTATACATGGACTTATACCGATTGTGCTGGCAATGTAGATCAATGGGTATTTAATTATACAATAAGTGCTCCTATAGTTGGAATGTTACCTGCAAATGGTGCTTCAACTGTAGCTTGTATTAATGATGCCGTTGAACCTATTTCGCCAGATATTAACGACAATTGTGGTAATCCTGTTAACAAATCTGGCCCTTTAGTCAGTAGTGATCCATTATGTGGAGGTACAAAAACATATACATGGACATATACAGATTGTGCTGGCAATGTAGATCAATGGGTATATACATATACGATTAGTTCTCCTTTATCTGGAATGTTACCCGCTGATGGTGCTTCAACTGTAGCTTGTATTAATGATGCCATTGCACCAATATCACCTAACATTAACGACAATTGTGGCAATCCCATTAACAAAACTGGGCCAGTCGTAAGCCCAAATCCAATTTGTGGAGGTACAAAAACTTATACGTGGTCTTATATAGATTGTACGGGAAGTATTACTAATTGGAGTTATGAATACATGATTGATGATCCAATTATAACAGTTAATTGCCCATCTGATATAATGGTGTGTGAAGATCCTTCTGTGATTTATATAGTGCCTACAGCATCAGCTAGCAGTAATTGTGGTGGAACAATAAATTTAAGTTATGTTATCACAGGAGCCACTACAAGGTCAGGAATAGGAAATGATGCAAGTGGAAGTTTTAATCCTGGCACATCAGTAATTACTTGGACTACAACGAATACATGTGGGAATGTAGCAACATGTGAGACCACTGTTGAAATAACAGCTACTCCTGTGTTGGCTTTTATTTCTGCACAATGTGATCCAACATTAACAATGTATTCTGTCACTTTCACAAATACTGGTGGCACAATTAGTGTAACTCCAGCGGGTACAATAAGTGGAAATATGATCATTAATATACCTGTAGGTATAAATATTGTTATTTCATCAACAGCTAATGGATGTCCTCCTACCACTTTACAAGTTACAGCTCCTAACTGTAACTGTCCTTCCATTCCTGCACCAAATGGTTCGGGCTACTCCATTTGTGCAGGTGATCCGATTGTTGATTTCATAGCATCCATCTCAGGTGGTTATGACATTAGGTGGTTTACAAGCCCTACTGGCGGTGTTCCTATTACGACATCTAATAATTTTACACCAACTGGTCCGGGCACTTGGTATGCAGAAGGTTTTGACGTAACAACTATGTGTACAAGTCTTACTAGAACGCCTTTTACTTTAGTAGTAAACGCTCTTCCAATTGCTAGTATTACAGGGCCACCTAGTTTAGTTTGTAGTGGCCCGCCATTAATATTGAATGCTTCTGGAGGTGTACTTTATGCTTGGTCAGATGGGGGAGGAATGAATAGTCAAGCTTCATTTCCTAGTACTCCGCCAGGTATTAAAGTTTATACTGTAACCGTTACGGACGCAAATGGGTGTGAAGACACAGCGTCTTTTACTACAACAGTTTCCGAACAACCGACCTTAAATAATATTGTTACAACTTGTGCACCAGACCTCCTAACCTACAGCATTACCTTTTCTTCAACAGGAGGAAATGTAACAGCCACAAGCGGTACAGTAATTGGGAATATGATTACTGGTATTGATGTATCTATTCCAAGTGTTATTATTACTGTAACGAATCCAAGTAATCCTAATTGTACTATTTCAATACCTGTTGCAACACCTAACTGCTCGTGTCCAACCATAGATATCCCACAAGGTCAAACAATTGAAATTTGTCTTGGGGAGATACCAACTCCTTTTTCAATAACTACCATGCCAGGTTTACAAGTGAATTGGTATAATACGCTAACTGGTGGTACCTTATTATTGGCAAACAACAATAACTTTATTCCAAATCCAATACCCACTTCCACAACGACTTATTATGGTGCATATGTTGATCCAAATACAATGTGCGAAAGTGATAGGGTAGCTTTTACATTGACTATTAATCCTTCACCAAATGGAAATATCGTAGGTCCAACTGAAACATGTTTGAACGGAAGTGTGACACTTACAGCTTCAGGTGGAAATGCTTTTCAATGGTCAGATGCAGGTGGAAATAATCAGTCAGCAACTTATGTAAACATAACAGAAAACAAAGAATATTCAGTTACGATAACTAATTCAGATGGTTGTAAAGATACCATATTTTACACTGTGGATATTAAAGTATTTAACGCAGGCGCCGACTCTACTACCACACTTTGTAAATTACAATCCCAAATAGTTGATCTGTATAGTTTCTTAACGCCAGGTACTATAAATAATGGAATTTGGAATAATGGAATGGTTACAATTTCCAACCCATCTAGTTATAACATTAGCAACTTACCTATTGGCGAAAATGTTATCGAATATATCATCAATGATGTAGATTGTGGTCGGGATACTGCCATAGTTATATTTGATATTGTTCCAGAAAATAATGCTGGAAATAGCACTACACAGTCTATTTGTATCAACAATACATCATCCATAAATTTTGCCACACTGCTTGGCCCAATCACTCCTGGTGGTACATGGTTGCAATCTAATGGCTCGAATATAGACTTTACAAATCTAAGCGATGTAGATCTTTCATCCTTAAGTCAAGGCACATATGACTTTATGTATATACTGCCAGAAAATAGCTGTGCAGCTGATACTTCATATACTATTTTCACCATACAACCTTTCAATAGTGCAGGTAATAACATAACAAGCACCCTTTGCCTTGGTTCAACTATTGATTTGGCTACTTTGGTAAATGGAGGATTCACGTTGGGTAACTTCTTGAATCCAAATAATATTCCTGGGCTTTCAGGATCTGTTTGGATTACATCAGGACTTGTTGCCAACACCTACACTTTCCAATATGAAGCATCCAATTTAAATCCTTGTCCATCAGACACAGCAATGCTTACACTCAACTTGGCAAGTGAAGTAAGTGCAGGAATTCTTCAAATAGACAATTATTGCGAAGGCGCCACCATCAGGTTGGCTGATTATTTATCCGCTAATGCATCGTTGGGTGGAGACTTTTATTATAATAACAATGTTGTTCCAAATGGTACTTTTAATACTGCGGGATTTGACAATTTAGTGTTTCAATATATCGTGGGAGATGGTGTAGCTTGTCCAAGAGATACTTCGTCAATCACCTTGAGTCGTATAGCAAAACCTATTTTGACCATTGACCCTATCACAAATATTTGCGAAGGAGATTGCCAAAGTATTACTTTTAACCACAATGCTGCTGTTGGATCAAATTTTAGTTTGGTATTAACATCTTCTCTTGGTCAAACTTATAGAAATGAAGTACCTGTTGTAAATAATAATCCACTAGACATTACATTTTGTGCATCTGCGACAGGGCCATTTAATTTTGGCAATGTACCATTAAATCAGACTTTTACCCTGCGGATTGATAGTCTTGATACTCCAAGTGGATGTAGATTTGACTATACTGTTACATCAACATTCAACACCAATAGTAGTCCTAGAAGAAATATTGTTCGGACACTTTGTGAAGGAAATACGCTGACAGTAGGAGGAGATACTTATTCCGTTGCAAACCCAAGCGGTATTACAGTCATCCCATCAAACATAGCCAATCAGTGTGATAGCCTCATTAATGTCAATTTGACTTTTGTCGGAGCTTCACCTATCACAAATCTGATAGAAACTACTTGCGATCAAGTATATATTATTAATGTAGGTAATACAGTGTTCAATAGTGGTAATACTTCAGGTCAAGTCACGCTTCAAAACGTTAATGGATGCGATAGTATCGTAAATGTAAATTTGACTTTTAGTTCCTTTTCTTCTGGCAACTTTAACTTCTCAACATGTGATCCTAGCTATACATATACTTTAAATGGTCAAACTTTCGATGTCAATAATACAAATGGACCTGTGACATTAGTTGGCGGTAGTGCTTCTGGATGCGATAGTATTGTCAATGTATCTTTGGAATTTTTACCACAAAGTACTTTTACGATTAACGAAACAACTTGCAATGACAATTATAGCATAAACATTGGTACACAGACTTTTAATAAAACAAATCCTACAGGTACAGAAATTTTGTTCAATCAAGCGCAAAATGGTTGTGACAGCATCGTGAATGTCAATCTGAATTTTATACCAATGGCTGTTGGAAGATTGGATTTTTCAACTTGTAATGATAATTTTTCACGTACGATCAATAATGTCATTTATAATAAAACCAATCAGACTGGAAGTTATGTTTTATCTGGTGCTGCTGCGAATGGATGTGATAGTCTGGTAAATATCCAGCTTAATTTTTCAGATTTTAACTTTGTTTATGCTTTAGATTATGAATGTGATGATAATGACGCGATGTTTAATATTAACTTGGCTTCACATCCTGGTCCATATCAATTAACCATAAATGATGTTCAAACAAACAATGCATTAATACCAATAAATACCAATTTTGCTCCTGGCGCATATTTTGTCAAACTCGAGACTTTTGATGGTTGTCAGGATACAGTCTCTATAGTTGTAGATGAAACTAGTGGACCTGCCGTCACCCTAAATCAAGTACCGCTTTTGGATGGACGTGTACAACTCAATGTCATTGCACCAAACAATGGATTATATGACTTAAATTGGACACCTTCATCCACATTGTCTTGTGCTGATTGTTATGACCCAATAGCAAATCCAACAGAAACCACTACCTATACTTTACAATATATGTACGGAGATGATTGCACAGACACGCGGATGATTACAGTGGATAGGATAAATTCAGAGGTCATTGTACCAAATATTTTCAGTCCGAATGGTGATGGAAGTAATGATCAGTTTTATGTACAGCTACCAGAAGGTGCTACAGGTCTCGTGAAGCTAATGCGCGTGTATGATCGTTGGGGAAATATGATGTTTGATAAAAAAGACTTTCCAGCCAATGAACCTGCATTAGGTTGGCAAGGTACGTTGAACGGAAATTTTGTTGTCCCTGGTGTGTATGTATATTATATAGAAATACAAATAGATGGCAAAACAGGTATTGATCAATATTCTGGTGATATTACAGTTACTTGGTAATGGTACATGAATACAGGAGCACTAATCATAGTGGTTGGATTGAAATTACTTAATATCAACAACACTTAGGTTAAGTTTTTTAGCTTCAATTTCGCCGTGTCGTGACGTAATTAAATTATTTAGGTTGTCGATAAATTTATCAACATCAGCGTTGTAAACATTTAAATCTAAAAATATTTTTTGTCCGTTGTATATTGTGTCTATGTTTGACCCTTTAGTTTTTATATTTATAAATATCGAAACAAATATAGACTCAAAATCCGAAAATGTAATTTTTGAAAGTTGTTTCACATATTTTTCTTCATAGGATTTGAAAATTTCATTCTCAGATATATGTAAAGATGTTTGACCATCCATAATAGGATGAGAAATTAGTGATGCAAAAAGTTCTTGTGTCATGTTTATTAAATTTTGAATATTTTATTTTATACTTAATCGTATGTAAAAACTGGGAACAAGTCCCAGAGCTGTTTAATCTTCCTTTTTCTTGAAGCTATTTTTTATTTTGTCAGCAATAAAGCTAACTAATATTTCTTTCGCCACTTCAATAATCAAGTCGAATACCCAACTTTTAACAAACCCCAAAAGGGTAAAAAATGCACACATCACATATAGTGGAAAGTGCTCAATAATGTAGTTTATCATAATTCTCGGCCCACCTGTAGTTTTTTGTGGTGGTGCCGATTTTCTTAACTACTTTTTACTTAATCGTATCTAACGATTAGTACATGCGGCTTGGCGGTGTTTAGCCGACATGATCGTCATGTACATTGTGTGTGCCTTGAATGGCAAATGTACGGCTAAAATGTTAGCTGTACAACTTGTTGCAAAACAAGTTGTCTAGAGAGTGAAAGTCTCTCATACGCGGGCGTAACGTCCCGAAGTA
>JBGSOH010000623.1:0-22088 GCA_041739205.1 Saprospiraceae bacterium | reverse complement strand
TAAATCAACCGGGCTTAATGTAGCCGCTGCTGTAAATATAGCTAAATCTTTATCACCCAATGATGTTGTGATAACCGTTGCTTGTGACTCAGGTATGAAATATTTATCTACAGGACTATACTCTAAATAATATCATTTTTAAATGACATTAAACATTTTCTAGCTTTTACAGTATCCCAATGGGTTAAAATTATTTATGGTTTTTAAAGTAATATTTTAATAAAACAAAAAAGGCCCTGAACTATCGTCCAGAGCCTAACCCATGCAAGAACCAAAACCAAACTTTAACTAAATCTATATGTTCGTCGTAGCGTCCCCGCTACGATGCAGTATCATCAGGCATCTTGCCTGACTTCCTATCCTGCGGAAAAATCCAATGTAATCCCTTGGATACTCCGAAACTTACGATTGCACCCACACACGCCAGGATACCAGTTTTGATGATGTCACCACCATCTACGATGCCAATGAATGCGATCAAGGTACCACCAAGCGTTCCCACCGCCTGATCACTATGATGAATTCCCATCCCCATCAGACCCTCCTTCCTCTTTTTCGCCGATGGCATCATCACCCAAATTAGTGATCTGACTCACAGCTGTAGCCACACCGCCAGCTGTTACCAGATATCCACCTATGGTCACCACAGCTACGGGAAGCGAGATTGGTGCCGTCAGCAATACGGTACCTACACCCGCCATGATCAAACCAATATTTCTTAGCACCTTAAAAAACTTTGGTGTAGGTGCCTTCACCCTGTTCATGATTTCACCCATGATCTTAATTTTTAATAAATTTTAATAAAATGACTTTTCTCCTCACTCTTCCTCAGATTCTCGATGATATAAGACAATGCCAATCTCGAGTACTGTCCTTTCCCATTCCCAGTCAAAGAAAACACCGGAGCTATACAGCCCCGGAGTTCCTTCTGAGCATCATTGGCTACATGTATCAGGATACCAGATCTACCTTTCACACCTTCTACTCTCAGGCATTCTCCGTGTTTTGGATGTTGAATGATGGACATTGGATAAACTCCTTCCGGCACACACGACTTATTACGCTCATTATTTGCCCATCCCAATTCAATACTCCGACACACGACTACACCATTGATCAGAATCATCCCATCTGTCCAGCCATCCCGATAAAACCTTTGAAGCTCAATTGTCATCTCAAATTTTCCTTAAACGTTACACATTAAACTTTAAACGCCGAAGGCTTACACCACTTCAATCACCGCAAGCGCATTATACCCACCATTCTTGAGAGAATACTGAGTACCATTCACCTCCTGATAAAACTCAATCTGAAGTGTGAACACATGGACTCCAGTCGCCAAAGCTGGCGGAGCTGCATGCGTCAGATTGATATCCACAGATGTGTTGTTGATTGGGATGTTCACAGAGTTACTGATCAGTGTCTCAAACTCACCCATCTGGAAATCCAACTTTGACCATCCAGCCTTAAATGTCACATGCGTTGATCCAGGAGCCTTCACAATGTCCATAATCGGTACCACACCAAGGATATCAAGCGCACCAGTAGTAGTGTTCAGCGCAAAAGTCTTGAACAAAATACCACTCAGGATGGCTCTTTTGTTAAAGTTGAAACCCTTCAGCACTGCCTTACCTTCAGGAAGGTCAAAGCCTTCATGGACATGTCTTTCCCCACGGTCATTAGCCGCATCAAGATTCTTCACATCCGTCATCAATTGTGTTAATCTGGAAACCACCCGGTTGTCACTAGCGGTCATCATCAGATTTCTCAATGCTGTTCTCAACAGCTTCCCGGCACTTGCTGACATTCCAAACTCAGCGCCATTCTCCCTCGTTCGCTGAAATGTGGGATCATTCGCGATCCTATCAGCTGAAACTCCGCCTTTGGTTCTTACCAAAAAACCATCGGCACTTTTGTAAAATGATAGGTCATCAAGCTTTCCCACCACTTTCAATAAACCACCTTGTCTAGCCATAATGCTACAATTTTAAAAGTAAAATAATACGACAAAGATATAGTCAGCTTTTCCGCATTCGACCACTTTCCAGAGCGCCACTATCATAAATGACAATAAATTGCATATAATGACAAATAATAACAAACACATTTTTAAAATTAACATGTGTCATTTCTTCCAAATATCATACATTTGTAATACAATTGATTTTAACTTGGCTTATGACCAGGCTTTTTTCAATTCAGGAAAACACTAATTATTGATAACTACACACCACTCACGACAAAATCCAAAATGTAAAACCATTCATATCTATCTATGGGTTGTCCCATCGATGGTATATGGATGATGTATAGATAGTGTATGGATAGTGTATGACAATAGTATGAACGATTATGTTAAATAGAATGTAGTATGAGCAAATTTTCAAGACTGATTATATATCCCAAAGATGTCTCCGCCATCACCGGTAAGAATTATCGGACATCTTGGCTCTTGTTACACAAGATCAAAAATTATTATGGGAAGGAGTCACACCATGTAGTGACAGTGGATGAATTTTGTAGTTATATGGGGATAGAACCGGATGCTGTTATTACTTTTTTTGATTGAATTTTTCATCACTATCATTTATGTCGTCCTTTATAAGTTCAATCAGATAATCTAAAAACTTAGTGGGATCCTGACTATTTTTTACATCCTGATATTTCCTGTAATGGTCTTTTAAATCCACATTAAACATTACTTGAAAGTATTCAACTAATTCTTTAGTACTTACACTTCCGTTATTTATGCTTTTCGATAGAACCAAACCTTTTACAAGAATTACTAAATTGGTAAGTTTTCCAGTCCATGTAAACCTTGGATAATCATTGATCTTTTCATCAATGGTTCTTTCATCATCTATGCTGTATAAAAATTCTTCCATCATGGATGTTGCTTCTATAAGGGCAAATATATGATTATTTGGCGAATTTCTGACAAATAAATTTTCATCTCGATCCGTGGATCTCATTCTGTAATATACTATATAGTCTTGATTTTCAATAAATGTCATATTAATCTGCTTATAAGCATCCTCATAATAATCTGTCTTTATCTTTTGAGATCCCATTGGGACATGTAATTCTATTTTCAATAATTTATTATAGAATATGCCATATTTCTGGAACTTTGGCTTTTCATATTTATAATACCTTATTTCATCTGCTATACTCTCGAAAACATGACTTTTTTCTATTTCTATAAGTTCATTATTCAAGTTCGCAAAGAGATCCATCCTATTTTTTATAGTGTCAACTGATCTACTATAACCCAAAATATGTTGCCGAGATTGTTTCTCAAAGTTATCCTGGATTATATGTAATTCTTGAAACAGCATTCTTTCTTGATTGGGGGACTACATTAATTCTTTTATTGGTATAAAATCATGAACGAAAATATTTCGTAATATGCTATAATTTTAACTATAAATTAATATTTTCCTAACATAATTTAAATTTTATACGCTCAAATCTGACTAAAACACAATAAAAAAAGCCCTGGTTAAAAACTAGGGCTTTATAAAACTTTCCAACTTTTACATCTACTTTGCTTCTTTTAATTTAGTGTCAACCTCTTTTGATTTAGCAAGTTTCTCACTGAGCAATTCCATCTCAGCTCCTACCCTTGTTTCCAGTATCTTACCGTAAATCTGAGTCGTTTTTAAGCTGCTATGGCCAAGCATTTTGCTCGTAGCTTCCATACTTACACCATTACTTAAAAGTACTGTTGTGGCAAATGTATGCCTTGCTATGTGCATTGTCATAGGTTTGCTGATACTACAAATATCGGCAAGTTCTTTCAGATATGAATTCAACTTCTGGTTGCTTTTCATGGGCAAAAGTCTATTTTTGCTTACGCAAATTGGGTGATCCTTGTATTTTTCAATGATCTCCATAGCTTGCTCCAGTAGGGGTACATTAGAAACATTGTCTGTTTTTTGACGGGATGTATAGATCCATTTTCGTCCATTGATTCCCGTTCCAATGTGATCAGGAGTCAATTCAGCTGCATCTTTATAGGCATATCCAGTGTGGCAGCAGAATACAAAAATGTCGCGCACTTCCCGAAGTCGATCGATATTGATAACCTTTTCCATGATTCTCTGGAGTTCATCTTGATTGAGATATTCTCTATTGGTTTGTTTGACTGGACATTTGTATCCAAAAAGAACATTCTTTTCAAGCCATTCATATTTTACACAATAGTCTAGGACTCTATTCAAATATTGAATGTATTTGACTAATGTGTTTTGGTGAAGCTTCAGCTCTGTCTTTAGGTAATGTTCATACTCGATACCAAAGGAGTATTTGATATCAGCAAGCAGGATATCTTTCAGCTTCAGCTTAGAAGAAATGAAGTCACTAATCCTAGCTGCAAATGTCGCATATCTGCCAAACGTGATTTGACCTATCTCAATTCCAACCAACTTCTCAAAGCTTGAGTTATAAATTTGGCAGCATTCGATCAAAGATTTAGCCTTCGACTCTGATTCACCTTTAAGTTTTAGTCTTAAAACATCAACTGTAATGTCATCTTCCTTTGACTTCATTTCATTGTAAATTCTTAAAACGTCCATTTTCATACGTTCCAAAAATTCATTCTTAGTGTTAACTTTTGAAGGGTCACCTATGAACCTACCATATTTGGCATCCCAATTTTTAAACTCAGCAACTAGTCCAGTTGAAATATAAGCCCTTCGACCTTCAAGAAATAACATCATTAAAACTGGTGACATTCCAGACTCTTTTTTATCTGAACGCACCATAAAACTAACTTTTAAGAAATCTAACTTTTTCATGGGTTTGCACTTATTTTTAAAACGATTAAAAAATATTATGTGTTGCCCACGCAAGAAACAAATACTTTGAAAGTGTATTATTTGCTACAAAAACATCTGCGACAGCCTAAATTTTGGTGTCGCTTGTCGCATATTTGTCGCAGATAATTGAAGGTTTTGGAAATTCGTCGCTTATTTGTCGCATATAATTTAGTTCAATTTCAGGGATTTTAGGTGGTGTTTCTTTCATAACTCCCTGAAAAACAAACGCCAAACAAGAAATCTGATGAGATTTGACCTTGTTTGGCGTTACGATTTGTGATCCGGCTGGGACTTGAACCCAGGGCCCATACATTAAAAGTGTATTGCTCTACCAACTGAGCTACCGAATCTTCTTAAATACAGTGCCTTTCTTTCAAAAGCGACGCAAAGGTAAGACTTTATTTTATTTTGCAAAGAAAAAAATGTCTTTTTACTTATTTATTTTCATAATAGCATAAAATATAGCTATTTCAATGTCAAAAGTAGCATTTTTAATTTAATCTTTATACATGATAAGTCTAAAGATTATTCAGAATTGGCTTTTCAAATCGTTTTTTGAATTAAATGAGAAGACCACACTACTCACTTAAGTGTGGCCTTCATTCTCAAATTATGGGTGCGAATGTTTTATCGTTGTATAGAGATTTTTTCTTTGGCAATAACTTTGTTATTAGTATCCTTAACAAGAAGCATATATATACCCGTAGAGATGTTATTTCCCAGATCTATAGTCATAGTATTATTACCCAATTTATGATTTTCTTTATTTTGGATCATCCTTCCAGTTAAGTCTATAATTTGGTAGTTCACTTGATTTATTTCTTTACCAAGCAAAAGCAAATTGATTTCTTGACCATTTGATGGGTTGGGAAATAAAACCGTTGCATAAGATTCCTTACTAAATTCTTGTGTCGATGATGTAGCTGTAGTCAAATCATCAATAGTTACAAATGCAGTAGAAAGATTCGTAAAAGTGGCATCAGATCCGTAAAAAAATCTTATCAAATAATTGAAACTACCTGCTCTGAAAAAATTGTATGCATGTGACAAACCTGATATTTGACCTTGGGTAACACCAAAAGCATTCAGTAATGCAGCAGGAGCTGGTGCACCATTAAGGTAAAAACTGTCAATGCTATATTGAATAGATCTATTCATTAATACATCATACGATATGCTTGGTCCATTAGGCGTATAAACACTCATTTTTCCCCAACCTACAATAGTGTCCTTTCTTACAGTGGTGTAAGCGTGTCTTGCAGGAGTGTTATTTAGACCAAAAGCAGCAACTTTTAGTGTGAAATTGTTTGAATAATTACTTGTGCTTTCCCAGCTTGTACCGACTGTCATTGGAAACTGCATGATTTTTCTCGGACTATTGAGAAGGTATCCTTGAAGTGGAAATGTAATATTGTCTGATGCATTTCCTGTTAATTGCTCCAATGAGTACACTTGTTCATCGATGTAGATACCTTTATCATCGACCCCATTTTCATTAAAATCGTATTCTGAAAATACGTTATACCCCAACTCTTGATTCAGTAATTTAATGCCTGACTGATATACATCTATGCCTACTGAAGTATAAAAAGGATCCACTTCTTCAAAGAAAAATGCATTTATAGTATCTATATTATTGTAAGTTGCATAGTTCCAAGTTTGATTGTTTCCAACGATTGGTGAAGGTGGATTATCTGTTGTAATTTCGCTGACGGTAAAAGAGCCCATAGGAATGGGAACGTTTGACGAATTAAGTGTAATAGCAGATTGGCCAATGACAAATGAAAAGGTAATCCATGTAAAAATAAGTGTAAAAACTGACTTCATGTTTTTGTTTTTTGGTGGTGTTTAAAAAAAATATATAATGGTAAGTATTTCACAATAAATCTACATTTTAAAGTCCTTATGGGTTTTTAAGAGATTTACTAAAATTTACGATTATTGAATGTCTTACAAATTATAATACAAAAGTAATCCAACCTAAAGTCTTATGATATAGTGGTTTCCCACTAATCAATACTTGTACCTACATTATTGATCCTTTTTATAGGAAGTTTCTATGTTCAAAAGCAAATTTCAACAACGCATTTTTACCACCATCTAGTTTTAATTTTCTATTGATGTTTGCACGATGATTTTCTACAGTATTAGGGCTAACAAAAAGAAGTGTGGCAATTTCGGTAGAAGTTTTACCATCAGCTATTAATTTTAGAATAACTTTTTCAGTAGGAGTCAAAGTAGATTTTATAAGTTGAGATATTTCAGATCCGACATGGGCTAGATGCTCTGTAAGGAAAGAATCAATATTTGGACTAACGTATTTTTTCCCTGATTTTACCATTTCGACACACTTTATGAGTTCTAGACTTGCACTATCTTTTAACAAGTAACCATCTACACCGTTTTCCATAGCTTCTGTGAAAAAGTGTTTTTCTTTATGCATAGTTAGCAAAATGAATTTTGTATTATGTTTTTCATTCATTACTTTTCTACAGACATCGAGCCCACTGAGTATAGGCATTTCTATATCCATAATGGCAATATCTGGCAATTTGCTGATGATTAGTTGATATGCTTCCATGCCATCAGATGCTTCGCCAACTATTGAAATGAATGGTATTTTTTCTACCACACTTTTTATACCGCCACGATATATAGGGTGATCATCAGCAATAATTATTTTTTGCATAAATTTATTTTATTACAAAATTAAAACTAAGATATTTTTTATAAAACTACCAATCAAATATATGACATTTTGAATAAGTACCTAATAAAAAGTAAACAATATATTCATTTGAGTACCATCAAAATTTAAATATCATCTTTGTAATCCAAGTAGATGTGTACTAGATTGCTTATTTTCACTATTTTTCTTTAATTTTGCTTTCCTAATCAAAGAAGTATTTTAATATGAATATCTTAAAGCAGTTTATACTTATTTCAATCATCCTTTTGCCAGGTTTTGTCCAATCTCAAAAATCAATAGTTGCAAAATCTGTAGAAACACAAAATGTTATGTCACCCGAATTGATGTGGCAGCTCGGACGAGTCTCCCCAATTGGTTTGTCCCAAGATAGTAAAAGCGTCATTTATAAGGTATCCACACCGAATATGGATGAAAACAAATTTAGTTCAAAAGTATATTCTGTTAATATTAATGGAGGAGCTAGTTTAGAAATATCTGATTATGAAAGCTTAATAAATAATAAGAATATTTCTCCTGATGGCAAATTTATCCTGAGTGATAAATCAATAAAAATAAATAATGTCCATGGATTTGATAGATATCCTGACCTGAAAATTTCTACGGCTCAGGTTTATACTTCACTTGATTACAGACATTGGGATACTTGGAATGATGGTCACTTTAACCATGTTTTCATGATGGCGACTAATGCATCAAAAGATGATAACGGTGTAGATATTATGAAGGACGAACCATTTAATTGTCCGACAAAACCATTTGGTGGAGATGAAGATTATATTTGGCATCCTGAGGGAAATAGTGTAGTCTATGTTAGTAAAAAATTAAGCGGCACACAAGCAGCTCAAAGTACAAATACTAACCTTTACCAAAATAATATTATGACGGGCAAAACTGAAAATCTTACAGAGAGCAATAAAGGATATGATACCAATCCTTCTTATTCAGAAAATGGCGACTTAGCTTACCTTAGCATGAAAACCGACAGATATGAAGCTGACAAGAATGACATAAAAGTAATTTCAAAAGGTATCACATCTAATCTCACAGCTCAATGGGATGGCACCGTAAACAGTTTTGTTTGGGCTAATGATAATCGCAATATTTATTTTACAGCACCAATAAATGGCACTATTCAGCTGTTTAAAGTTGATTTTCCTGGTCTTACTAAAAAACTTCCAGTTGTAGAACAACTTACGGATGGTGAGTGGGATATCACTGGTATTGTCGGTCAAAATGGAAATAAATTTGTTTTAACTAGGACAAGTATGAACCGAGCTGCTGAACTATATACTTATGATATCGAAACTAAGTCATGGTCTCAGCTTACAGACGTAAATAAAAAGATTTATGATACCGTAGGAAGAAGTCGTACAGAAAAAAGGTATGTCACAACTACGGATGGTAAAAAAATGCTAGTTTGGGTAGTTTACCCACCAAATTTTGATCCTACAAAAAAATATCCAGCACTTTTATACTGTCAAGGTGGCCCACAATCTGCTTTGACACAATTTTATTCTTTCAGATGGAATTTACAGCTGATGGCTAGTCAAGGTTATATCGTTGTAGCTCCAAATAGACGTGGTATGCCAGGACACGGTGTAGAGTGGAATCATCAAATAAGCAAAGATTGGGGCGGTCAAAATATTAAGGATTACTTATCTGCTATCGATGATGTGTCAAAAGAAGCCTTTGTGGACAAGAGTCGTCTCGGTGCAGTAGGTGCGAGTTATGGAGGTTATTCCGTATTCTATCTTGCAGGAATTCATGAAAAAAGATTTAAGACGTTTATAGCCCATGATGGCGTGTTTAACACAAAAAGTATGTACGGGACGACAGAAGAAATGTTTTTTGTCAATTATGATTTTGGCGGTCCATATTGGGAAGGAAGTAATAAAACATATACAGATTTTAATCCAATAAATCATGTAGCAAAGTGGGATACACCTATATATATTATACAAGGTGGTAAAGATTATCGTGTACCAATAGGACAAGGACTTGAGGCATTTAATGCAGCGCAACTCCGTGGTATCAAAAGTAAACTGCTTTACTTACCTGATGAAAATCATTGGGTGATGAAGCCTCAGAATAGTTTGGTTTGGCAGAGAGAATTTTTCCAATGGTTAAAGGAGACTTTATAATTAAGATAAGTCTATTTCAATAATATAGAATTTGATGGCGGTTATCTGAATAAGGTGGCTGCCATTTTTTATTACTATATTTCATTAAATCAAAAACAATTAGTTAGCTTCCTGCACTAAGTTATAACTCATAAGTAACTTCAAGTATAAAAAAAGGCTGTACCAAGTTTGAAACTCAATACAGCCTTTTATATATAATGTGGTTTGCTTTTAAAATTAAATCACACCTTGTACTAAAAGTGACACATCATTTTTTAGTACTTCTATGAAACCTTTCTGGATCTTAAAGGTCATTTTTTCGCCTTTTGTATCCAATATTCTCACTTCACCTTGTCCTAGTGCCGCTACGATTGGCGCGTGATTCTTTAGAATCTCAAACTGTCCGCTGATGCCCGGCACTTTTACCGATGTGATTTCTCCGTGAAAGATCTCTTTTTCAGGTGTCAACACTACTAAATTCATAATTGTCTATTTATTGTGTCAGAAATACCGATTACGCGTTTGCTGCTGCTTCAGAAAGCATTTTCTCACCCGCAGTGATCACATCTTCTATGGTTCCTTTAAGGTTGAATGCTGCTTCTGGATACTTATCTAGTTCGCCATCGATGATCATGTTAAATCCTTTGATCGTTTCTTCGATTGGAACTAATACACCTGGGATACCTGTGAACTGTTCTGCTACGTGGAATGGCTGCGATAAGAATCTCTGAACTTTTCTTGCACGGTACACGACCATTTTATCTTCTTCAGAAAGCTCTTCCATACCCAAGATAGCGATGATATCTTGAAGTTCGTTGTATCTCTGAAGGATCATTTTTACTCTTTGAGCTGTATTATAATGGTCTTCACCAATGATCGCAGGGTCAAGAATTCTAGATGTAGAATCCAATGGATCCACCGCTGGATAGATACCCAATGAAGCGATTTTTCTACTCAATACTGTAGTCGCATCAAGGTGGGCAAATGTCGTTGCTGGCGCAGGGTCAGTCAAGTCATCCGCAGGAACATATACTGCTTGCACAGATGTGATAGATCCTCTTTTTGTAGAGGTAATACGCTCTTGCATCAGACCCATTTCTGTAGCAAGGGTAGGTTGGTAACCCACCGCTGAAGGCATACGACCTAGAAGTGCTGATACTTCCGAACCTGCTTGTGTAAATCTGAATATATTATCGATGAAGAAAAGGATATCTTTTCCACCATTTGGATCACTCAAGTCACCATCTCTATAGTATTCGGCAAGTGTCAATCCTGATAATGCGACCCTTGCTCTCGCACCTGGCGGCTCATTCATCTGACCAAATACGAAGGTTGCTTTTGATTCTTTTAAGCTTTCTTTGCTTACTTTGCTAAGATCCCAACCACCTTCTTCCATAGAATGCATAAAATCAGCGCCATAGTTGATGATACCTGACTCAAGCATCTCTCTTAGAAGGTCATTCCCTTCTCTTGTACGCTCACCAACACCAGCAAATACAGATATACCGTCATATCCTTTTGCAATATTATTGATCAATTCCTGAATCAAAACTGTTTTTCCTACCCCGGCACCACCGAAAAGACCAATTTTACCACCTTTTGAGTATGGCTCGATAAGATCGATTACTTTAATACCTGTGTATAAAATTTCATTTTCAGTTGACAAGTCTTCAAATCTTGGTGGCTTGTTGTGGATACTGTATGTTTTAGTTCTGTCTAATGCAGCCAAACCATCGATCGGTTCACCTACAACATTAAATACCCTACCTTTGATTTGATCTCCAACTGGCATTGAAATCGGCTCACCCATATCTACTACATCCATACCTCTCGTAAGACCGTCTGTCGAGTCCATTGATACCGCTCTTACGCTATCCTCACCAAGGTGTTGTTGTACCTCAAGGATAAGGATTTCGCCATTTTGTCTTTTGACAGACAATGCGTTAAGGATTTCCGGTAATTTGCTGTTTTCACCTGCAAAACTAACGTCCACTACAGGTCCGATGATTTGTTTTATGTGCCCTATATTAGCCATGATATTAAATAATTTTAGGAATTTTTAGCTATTTTTGAAATTCGCCACAAAGATAAACTTAATTCTTTTAAAATGAAGAATTTATAGATATTTTGATATTCTTTTTTTTAAGAATTATGAAGTTACACCAATAATAATTTTGTTTCATGGGCGAAATGTAAAATCCATTGGCATTATTCGCTTCTTTTTTTGTATAATTAATCATTTATTTTGACCTTTAGTTAAGAATTATTTTATCCACAACTTTTGTTTATTACGAATTAACGCTCGTTATTAGATGTTCATAAAGGTGGTATTTTAGATTTCTAGGCTTTTTATTAGACCTTGATGAGTATACAAATACTTTGAAGATGATTCAATATTACATATTTTGCTGGATTTTGTGTATAAATCAATTGGTTTTATACATATATGCCAATAAATATTCTGCTTTTGATGAATAATCATGAAATATTTACCAAAAATCATAAATGCGATTATCTTTGTTTCCTAAATCCTTAAGTCATGTCGTCTATCCAAACACCATCACCCTCGGAAAAAAGAACAGATCTAAAGTATCAATTAAAATCTTTTGAGAAGATTCCTATTAAATATTGGAATACACCTGACGACGGAGCCTTACACATTGCAAAGTATATAGCATTAGCCATTAAGCAAAAACAGCAAGACAATGCCAATATCGTATTAGGTCTTGCCACAGGTTCTTCTCCTATCAAAATATATAATGAGTTAGTAAGAATGCACCGTGAGGAAGGTTTGTCTTTTTACAATGTTATCACCTTCAATTTGGATGAATATTATCCTATGAAGCCAAAAGCTAATCAGTCATACGTCAAATTTATGCATGAATATCTTTTTGACCACATTGATATGCTTCCAGCTAATATTCATATTCCCGATGGTGATATTCCGATGGAAGAAGTTGAAAATTTTTGTATTGGATATGAAAAGAAAATAGAGTTGGTAGGAGGCATTGACATTCAAATACTTGGCATCGGACGGACTGGACATATTGGGTTTAATGAACCTGGTTCGTGGTTGAGTTCTAAAACTAGGCTTGTAAAACTTGATCATTTGACGAGAGTGGATGCCGTTAAAGACTTTGGTAAAGAAGAAAATGTGCCATATCGAGCCATTACTATGGGTATTCAAACCATCATGAAAGCTCGTCAAATCTTTATTATGGCTTGGGGATCTCATAAAGCTGAAATTGTGCAACAAACTGTAGAAGGTGATATCACCGAAAAGAGACCTGCAAGTTATCTTCAAAATCACACTAATGTTAGATTTTATTTAGATGGTGCAGCTTCTACAGAATTGACAAAAGTAAAAACGCCTTGGCTTGCAGGAATTTGTAATTGGGATGACAATTTGATCGCAAAAGCAGTGATATGGTTATCTCTAAAACTTCAAAAGCCACTCCTAAAACTCACTAATGATGACTATATTTATAATGGGCTGTCAGAACTCATTGCTGAATACAATACGGCTTACAGTCTAAATATTAAAATATTTAACAAACTTCAACACACCATAACTGGTTGGCCAGGTGGAAAACCAAATGCAGATGATACCAATCGTCCTGAACGTGCAAAACCTGCTAAAAAAAGAATCATAATTTTCAGTCCACATCCGGATGATGATGTAATATCAATGGGTGGAACCTTCCTCCGATTAGTAGAACAGGGTCACGATGTCCATGTAGCTTATCAAGTTTCTGGTAATATCGCCGTTCATGATTCAGATGCATGGAGATATGCAGCATTTGTTAATGATTACGCCAAAGCAATTGGTATTGAAAACAGTGATTTATCCAGAACTGTACAAAAAGTCACCAAGTTTATTGATAGTAAAGATCATAACGAAGCTGATATCAAAGAATTGAGAGATATAAAAGGTATTATCAGAAAGCAAGAAGCAAGAAGTGCAGCCATGTTTTGTGGGCTAAAGGAAGAAAATATTCATTTCTTAGACATGCCATTTTATGAAACAGGAGGTATTCGAAAAAATAAACTTGGTGATGCAGATATACAAATCATTATTGACTTGCTCAATGAAGTAAAACCGCATCAAGTATTTGCAGCTGGTGATCTCGCAGATCCACATGGAACACACCGGGTATGTCTAGATGCTATTTTTGAAGCATTTGAAAAAACACGGGATCAGTCTTGGTGGAATGATGCTTATTTATGGTTGTATCGTGGAGCGTGGCATGAGTGGCCAATAGATGAAATAGAGATGGCTGTACCTATTAGTCCAGAGGAACTTATGCGTAAACGAAAAGCCATTTTTATGCATCAATCACAAAAAGATCACCCTGTTTTCCCTGGTGATGACACACGTGAATTCTGGCAAAGAGCAGAAGACCGAAATAGAGAGACTGCGCATTTTTACAATGTACTTGGACTCGCTGAATACGAAGCTATGGAAGCTTTTGTAAGATGGAAATTTAATTAAATCGCAGAAAATATTTATAACTTTTAGTATTATAATCAATAAATAAATCTTCATGAAAATATATTCATTTTGTATAATTCCATTCTTATTATTATCAATGGGTTTTTGTAATAACAAAATATCTATCATCAAAAAAAATAGTGATCTAGGCGTCATCCCTTTACCAAATAAAGTAGTTTTCGGAGATCAGAATGCCGAAATAGATCTTGTGAAAGTATATATTGGTGAGACAGAAAAGTCATCATTTTATACACAACTTTTCTCAGGACATTCCAAAATCAAAGTAGTTGATAGAAAGGAAGCCAATGTGTTTTATGCATTCAAACCATCACTCGGCAATGAAAATTATATCCTAAATATTGAAAAAGATGACATCAGAATTGAAGCTGGAAGTAATGTCGGTTTACAATATGCATTGATAAGTTTAGTACAAATGGTCCAGCATCACGGCTTATCATTGCCTATAGTGACAATAGAAGACAGTCCAAAATTCAAATATCGAGGAATGCACTTAGATGTATCGAGACACTTTTTCTCCATATCGGATGTCAAGAAATATTTGGACTACATGGCTTATTACAAATACAATAACTTCCATTGGCATCTTACGGACGATCAAGGTTGGAGAATAGAAATAAAAAAATATCCCAAACTCCAAGAAATCGGAGCTTATAGAAAAGAAACCCTAATAGGACATTATGGTGACCAACCGCATAAGTTTGATGGCATTAAATATGGAGGTTTTTACACCCAAGAGGAAGTTAAAGAAATCGTTGATTATGCCGCTGCAAGAAATATCAATGTCATCCCAGAAATAGAAATGCCAGGTCATGCATTAGCTGCGTTATCCGCGTATCCAGAATTTGGATGTGAAGAAAAAGTATACGAAGCTGCTACCAAATGGGGTGTTTTTGAAGATGTATTTTGCCCAAATGAAAAAACATTTACTTTTTTAGAAGATGTTATTGATGAAGTCATCACTTTATTTCCAAGTAAATACATCCATATAGGTGGTGATGAGTGTCCAAAAGATGCTTGGAAAAAAAGTGAATTTTGTCAAAAACTGATAAGAAAAAACAATTTAAAAGACGAACATGAACTACAAAGTTATTTCATCACTCGTATGGAAAAGTATATAAATAGTAAAGGAAAACAAATCATTGGTTGGGACGAAATATTGGAAGGAGGACTTGCACCCAATGCCACAGTGATGTCTTGGCGAGGAATAGAAGGTGGATTAGAAGCAGCTAGACAAAATCATGATGTCATAATGACGCCAGGGTCACATTGCTATTTTGACCATTATCAATCAGAAGGAAGTGACGAACCAATAGCGATAGGTGGGTATACAAGTGTCGAAAAAGTTTATCATTGGGAACCGATACCTACCGAACTAGAAGAAAGTAAAAGAACATATATCATAGGAGGACAAGCCAATTTATGGACGGAATATATCCATAAGTTTAAGGATGTAGAATATATGGCGTTTGCTAGAGGGATTGCTATGTCAGAAGCATTATGGAGTAAGGAAAAAAAATATTCAGATTTTGTACCTAGATATGAGATACACAATGATTATTGGAAAAACAAAGGAGTCAATATTGCCAATCACGTCTACGAACTAAAACCAAAAATATCCGCCGGTGAAGGCAAAGGTGTATCCGTTAGTTTTGATATACCAAATGGAAGCAACATTGTTTACACCACTGAAAAAGACCAAAAACCCATCGCTACAAAACAAAAAATAAACATTACCACATCAGATACTTATAGTTTTGCAGCACTGAAGGGAGAAAAAATAGGTCAACCAAAATCAATCATATTTGATCTTCACAAAGCCACTAATGCCCGTTTAACATTAGAGTCTCCACCAAGCCCGAAGTATCCTGGCAATGGACCAAGTAGTATTGTAAATGGAGTAATAGGAAGCGACAAAAAATATGGTGGATCAGAATGGTTGGGTTTTAGTGGTACAGATTGTAATGGTGTCATTGACTTTGGCAAAGTGACCGAAATTAACACTATTGATTTGAGATTTTTTAAAGTAGAAGGACAGTGGATCTATCTACCAAAAAAAGTAGAAATATTGACTTCTGAAGATGGCGTCAATTATATGTCAAAATATGCATCAACGGCAATAAATTCTGATACCAAAATTTGTAAAGTATCTATCGATTTGAAGGGAATCAATAGTCAATACCTTAAATTCAATTTTACCAATTTCGGAATAATCCCAGAAGGTGCTCAAGGTGCAGGACATAAAGCATGGTTATTTGTAGATGAGGTTGTGGTGAAGTAAAATATGGCTACATGTGCCAAATTTTTCCATCAGCCATTACTTCCTGATCTTTTTCATCAAAAGTTACTTTTGAACCAGTCCTTACTGCTGCATTGGTCATGATGGTGGCTATAGAATGGTAATATCCTGCTTCTACAGGAGCATTGGTTTGTTGACGGCTTCGCATACATTCCATAAAATTTCTTATGTGATTACTTGTAAGAATATCTGCACCTGTGTTGGCAGAAGCGATGACTTTTTCTGATTTATCCACGAGTTTCATTTCTGGCAAAAGATTTGTTTGCATGTTCATGGCTTTTGCATGTTTTTCGCCCAATCCACCTTTTGGAGAAATGGTATTGGTGATGAGGTTTAATTCTCCACCATTGGAATAATAAATTTCTGATGGATTTTCATCACCATTGTGCATTCTAGACCCGAAAGTCACTTGAAAACCAGTTGACATATCATTAGTAGGACCATAATCAAAAACGGCAGTCATTGTGTCCCAATTGCTACGTCCATCTTTCCACATATAGATACCACCATTGGCGACAACACTTCGTGGATGATTCAAACCACTGAACCAATGTACCGTATCTATCTGATGACTCATCCACTGACCCGGCATGCCCGAAGAGTAAGGCCAAAATAGACGATATTCCAAATATTTTCTTGCATCCCATGCTTCGTGAGGCCTGTTCATGATGTATCGTTTCCAATCTACATCTTTTTCAAAACATTGAGCCACCAAAGCAGGACGTCTCCATCTGCCAGGTTGATTAACGTTCCACGTAAGCTCTACCATAGTGACAGGACCAAATTTTCCAGATTGAATGAATTCAGCAGCGGCTGTGTAATTTCCGCCACTACGTCTCTGCGAACCAATCTGAATGATCTGTTTACTTGCTTTTACAGCTTTCAATGCAGCACGATTGTCTTCCATCGTTTCTGCAAATGGTTTTTCGACATAAGCATCTTTTCCTGCATTAACAGCTTCAATGGTATGAAGCGCATGTTGGAAATCTGCTGTACTGATGATTACACCATCCAAGTCCTTAACTTTGTAAAGTTCATCATTATTTGGGCAAGAAATGATATCATGACTCAATCTATCCTTTAAAAAGCTATGTCCTTCTTCTCTTCTCACTTTCCAAATGTCACTCACTGCCACAATATCAAAATTCAATTCTTTACTATGATTCAGAAAAGATGGAAATAATGAATGTCTAAATCGATCAGAAAAACCTACTACTCCTAAGCGGACACGGTCATTAGCACCCAAGATATTTCTATAACTTTTAGCACTAAATCCCAATGTGGAAGTATATACGGCTGCGGTAGTCAAGACAGTTTGATTGATAAAACGACGACGAGTGATGGACATATATTATGTTTTTAAAATCAAATATTAAATATATTGATGGATTACCAAGACAATTTTTTAATTTTTATACTGCGATATGATACTGCATTTCCATGGTCTTGCAACAAAATAGGGCCTTCATTTGCTTCACCAAAATTTTTCCAACCCACATATTTACTAATGACTACCAAGTCCTTAAATGCTTTTGATCCACGAATATATTCCAATACCTTGATACCATTTAAATAATGTTCAACCTTATTATTTGGGTAAACGACGATTCTACCTGTATTCCATTGACCAATTGGTTTGATAAATCTTTTTTGTTTTTCAGCAGTTATGAGATCATACAAAGATGCTAATGTTCTATTACCATCACGTCCCATTTTCGCATCTCCATTCAATGTATCATCCAGAATTTGGTATTCAAGTCCTATAGCAGACCCTTTGGTTTCTTCTGCTAGCGTGACAAAATATTTCACACCACTATTTGCACCGGGTGTTAGTTTGAATTCAAAAGAAAGGTCAAAAGCACTGTACTTATTTTCTGTGACAATATCTCCACCATTGGTAGATTCGCTTCCACCTGCTTCCATGACAGAGATGACGCCTTGTTCTATTTTCCATCCATTTTGTGGAAATCCAGGTCTTTTGGCACTTTTCCAACCTTTGGAAGACTGTCCATCAAAAAGTAATTCCCAACCATTTGTTTTTTCTTCTGCTGTGATATTATTAGGTATCAGATTGGCAATATAAATGAAAGCAGGAAATGGTGTTGTTTCCAAATCCGCAGTTTTGATCTTAATATTTTTAAAAATTACTTTTTTACCAACGAGTTCGGGAGTGTTAACGGAATGAACTTGCAACCCAATAAAACCTTTAGGATCGAGCGAATCAATGACAAAAGATGATGGTATTCCGTTGACCCAAGTTTTCATGATGTGACCGATACATTCTATTTTGTAATGATTGAATGCTCCTTTTTTGTATGCTTGCTGTGCAGAAGGATTAAGTTGCAATGGATAGATCCACTCTCTCCTTCCTTCATCGTAGATGCCGCCTGTCCACATTCTTGGCGTCGGGTCAATTTCACATTGTCTACCATAAACCTTGCCTTCACCATCAAAAGCCTTTGGGTCAAAATGGCTCCTTGTTTGTATCCCTGAATTTCCTTCCGCTGCTTCCACAAAAACATCCAACTCGAGAATAAAATCAACATACTCTTTTTCAGTGACTAAAAATGTATTTCGTGAATTGGCTACTGTCCTACCTACGATGGCACCATCTTCTACTGTATATTCAGCACTACCACCCAATCGTTTCCAACCAGAAAGATCATTGCCATTAAAAAGATTTTGCCAACCTTTCTCTTGGCTTTGCCCTGCGTATGCAACAATCATAAAAGCAGCTAAAAAACTTATTTTGAATCTAAGCATATTAAGGTATTAAGGTATTATGGTGTTATTCAAATATCTTGAACATAGATAAGTTATACCTATTTTATAAAAGAAAAGGCAAAATAGTAAATTCTTAATATTAATGAATGGATTATTATTAATTTTAGTAAATAATCATAAAATCAAGTTATATTTTTATTACTTAAAGTTGTAGTTAATATAATTGTTTAAATAATAATGGCTACTTTATGATAAAATCAAAATAATATTAAATGATTTTAAGATACTGTATCACAACACATCCTCCAATACCGACCAAACATTCTCCCTTACAATATACTGTCCTGCAGCATTCGGATGTTTACCATCTTCAAGATTTAGCGAAGGGATAGTCGCAACCTTGGCTAATAAAAAGGGGATCAATGCGGCATTATATTCTTTGGCTAGTTTGGGGTAAATAGCTGCGAATTGTCTGGTGTAATCGTTACCCATATTTGGTGGCGCTTCCATACCTGCTAGTACTAACTTTACGTCAGGATTTGAAGCTTTGACCTTATCAAGGATGGCTCTAAGATTACTTTCTGTTTCTTTGAGATCAAGACCGCGGAGTACGTCATTTGCTCCAAGTTCTAGGACGAAGACATCTACTTTTTGTTTGAGTACCCAGTCGATTCTATTTTTACCACCTGAGGTAGTTTCACCACTTAGACCAGCATTGATGGCTGTGTAAGGCATTTTCAGACTATCCAATCGTTGTTGAATGAGTGCTGGGAAGGATTCATTTTCGTCTAGTCCGTAGCCTGCTGTAAGGCTATTTCCAAAAAAAAGAATGTACTTTGTGTCGGATTTTTGAGTAGCTACATGGTCAGAATCCGCATTTTGGTCTTGAATTTCTTCATTATTCCCAACTTGTTGGTCTGCTTCTTGTTTAGACTTACATCCTTGGACCATAAAACCACCGATGATTACAATCAAAAGAGTTTTCAAAGAATTTTTAAAATGGTATAAAGTTATATCTGGTGTCATTTTTTGATCCGATTTATGTTTACTAACCAATATGCCACTAAAAGAGTTTTACAAAAATTAAAAATCAATATATGTCTTCCATTCTCGAAGTAGAAAATCTCATCATGTCTTACCAAAGCGGTAGTAAAACACTTACCGTGCTTCAAGACATCAATATCGTCATCTATGAAGGCGAAACAGTAGCCATCACAGGTCCATCAGGCTCAGGAAAAACAACACTGATGGGACTTTGTGCAGCATTGGACAATCCTACTTCTGGGGATATCAAATTATTGGGTAACGCTGTAAAGCCTTTGTCTGAAGATCAACGTGCACAATTGAGAAACAAATTTATCGGGTTTATATTTCAGAACTTCCAACTACTGCCAAGCCTTACAGCGCTAGAAAATGTCATGCTACCACTCGAACTCCAAGGTATCAAAGGTGCAGAAGATGATGCTAAAAAACTACTTGAAAGGGTAGGGCTCAAAGATAGAATGACCCATTACCCGACACAACTTTCAGGTGGTGAACAACAAAGGGTAGCCTTGGCCAGAGCCTTTATCAATAAACCCAAAATCCTGTTTGCGGATGAACCTACAGGAAATCTAGATGGTGATACTGGCGCAACCGTAGAATCACTGATGTTTGATCTAAATAAAGATTTTGGTACGACATTGATCATCGTCACACACAATCCTGAGCTAGCTGCCAAAACAAGTAGGACCATTCAACTCAAGTCGGGTCATGTAGTCGCTGATGTAAAAAATATTGTCCAAAACACCGCAAACTAATCCAATGAACAGATTTAAGTTTTTGTGGAATATTGCCATCAGAGACAGTAGGAAAAATAGGTCAAAACTATTGCTTTTTATGTCGTCCATTATTTTGGGTGTAGCAGCATTGGTAGCCATCAATTCATTTAATTATAATCTTCGGAAAGAGATCAATAAGGAAGCTGCCACACTATTGGGTGCCGATCTATCTGCCACGAGCAATAGACCGATGGATAGCATTATGATGAATATACTCGATTCATTGCCAGGCGAAAAGGCAAGAGAAATGGAGATGATGTCCATGTCTTATATTCCCAAAACAGATGAAACACAATTTGTAAGACTGAAAGCACTCGAAGGTGATTATCCATTTTATGGCAAAATAAAAACGATACCATCAGAAGCTGCTCAGACTTATAAAACCGGTAGGTCAGCATTGGTTGACGAAAGCCTGATGTTGCAGCATGGTCTACAAGAAGGTGATTCTATCAAAGTTGGGAAAACAACTTTCGAAATCAAAGGAAAACTCTCGGGAGCGATAGGTAGTGTAGGTGCTATGTCATCTGTGGCACCTGTTATTTACATCAATATTATTTATATCGATAGCACAGGGCTTATCCAACCAGGCAGTTTGATCAACTATGCTTATTACTTCAAAGTGCCTTCGAGTCTCAATATGGACGATTGGAAAGCAAAAAGGAAAACCCAATTTCGATCTGACAATGTAAGGCTGGAAACAATAGAAGATCGCAAGGAGAATTTAAATAGAGCATTTAGTTTTTTGAATTATTTTCTCAATTTGGTGGCGATAGTAGCATTGTTATTGGGTTGCCTTGGCGTCGCATCGAGTGTGCTTATTTATGTAAAATCCAAAACAAATTCCATTGCCCTACTTCGTTGTTTGGGGATGAAGCCATGGGATGCATTTTTGGTGTATTTCATCCAAATTACATTTTTAGGAACGATAGGCGTCTTAATAGGGATTGGATTTGGGGTCATCATTCAGAGTGCTTTACCGGTATTGATGGCTGATTTTTTACCTGTGAGTATTCAGATGGCTGTTTCTCCAAGAGCGATTTTAGAAGGTCTGATAGTAGGGATTTCAGTGACTACTTTGTTTTCAT
>JBGSOH010000597.1:0-5493 GCA_041739205.1 Saprospiraceae bacterium | reverse complement strand
AAAATCAATCATAACTCTGAATTTATTACCGGTAAATTAGTTGTTCTTTAAATTAACAAAGCACCAAATAAATATCTATTTGGTGCTTTGCTATTCAGCTTTAATTTGATGAGCATAATCAAACAAGTTCAATATCTAAGTCTTTGTATTAAATCTTCTATTTCAAGATAGATATAATTTATATATATATTATTAAAAATCAAAATTAATTAATATGAAAATGAGAATTCTCATTAGTTTCCTATTCGTAGGAATATTTTTAACATCGTGTCATGTTGAAAAATCACTTGTGTTTTTAGGTAAAAACGCTTATGAATATCCTGTTTGGGAGGAAATGATTAAGAAAGAAACAGTCAATTTAAAAGATCTGGACGCTGCGTACGAAGCATATGCCAGTAATCATCAAATAGACGAATCTAAAGCTAAGAATTTTAGAAAACTCAAAAAGAGATTTGAAGGATCATTGGATGTTAACGGCAATTATGTATCCATGGGTTTGCAATATGAGGATCTAATGTTGCGAAGGGCCAGTAGAAATCCTGAAATGGAACCTCAATCCAATTTTGATCTAAGCCAAACAGCTTTTACAATGGGTATTCCAAACCCAAGTGGCAGTGGAAGTTGGCATTGTATAGGACCATTTGGAAATCCTGATATCCATTGGACAGCTACTGGGAATGGTGCCATGCAATATTTAGAAATGCACCCAACAAATTCTGCTATTATGTACGCATGTTCACGCAACGGGGGACTTTGGAAAACAATAAATTATGGGGCACATTGGGAGCCGATAACAAGTTATTTTGCTACACCTCATACTTCATGTATAGAAGTTTGTAAAGCCAATCCCCAGATTCTCTATCTAGGTGCAGCAGAAGACAAAATGATATGGTATAGTAGCGACGAAGGGGTCAATTGGGTTAATAGAAGCACTGGTTTAGATGGTGAGATATATGATATCCATTCAGATCCAACCAATGCTACAAGAGTAGTAGCAAGCACGACTACTGGTATTTACCTTTCAACCAATTCTGGTGCGACATGGACACAAAAGGTTGCTGGACAATTTACGGATTTGAGAGTAAGCTCTACTTTGGACTTAATGATTATTACTAAAAATGTACCAGAAACTTCCCCAACAAAACTTCATTTCAGTACAGACAAAGGTGAAACTTGGTTACAACATGACTTGCCGATAAACAATGGGGTTGCAGATCGTTTTCATGTGGTTATGCACCAACCAACTACTGGACCAATCAAAGTATTTGCCTATGGTCTAAAAAGTGGCCATACACCAGGTAGGTTTATGGGGCTTTGGAAATCAGATTACAACCCTTCTGGACCACCTTATTTTACTTTCACAGAAGTAAAGGAATCTACATATAATTATCCTAATGGACCAGTGGTTTTAAAATGGCAAGAAGCAGCACCTGGTTATTTCCCACAAGTAGGCGATGGATATGGTGATGTAAGCCCATTTACTGATAATACATGGGCAAGTGATTTCTGGGTGAGTAATAATAATCCAGATAGAATGATTACACTTACTGAAAAATTCTGGGGAAGTGATAATGGAGGAAAAATCTGGGATTTCAAACCTTCTTATGGTGGTTCTACTTGGGCAGATATGCGCTTCTTCACACAAAATGTAGCTAAAGATACAGTATATTTTCTGAACGATGGCGGCATCTGGTCTATTAAGGAAGATGATCTATTTCCTACGCCTGCTGTAGTCACAGCATCGGGACTAAGCCGTGAAAATTATATAATAAGCAAAGTGGTGACTAAAAATGGTGATATCTGTGTAACAGAAGGATCACAGATGGACGTATCTCAAATGAACAAGGATGTTTTTATAACTGGTGGTCAAGATATTGGACAGGTTTTCTCAAGAAATGGAAGAACCACACATGTCGCTTCTGCTGATGTATATAGAGGAAGAATAAAACCTTCTGATGATACAAAATTTCATACCGCAGCACTTAAAGTTAAGTTGAATGGTGGAACAGACATTTATGAAGTATACAATCATATTCAGGCTGATAATTTTAATGCTAATCGAATGTATGGTTATACTACCAAAAATGCAACCACAAATACCCCAATTGTATCATTGGTGAGATCTCCTGCAGGTTTGGATGGATGGCCTGTCGTTGGATTTGTAGGAGAAAATACAGCCAACTCCGGTGGTAGTAATGGCTGGACACCTGTGAATAACAATTGGGAAACTGTCAATATTGCATCTACAGGTATTACAACTCAAAAAGAAGGGACTTTTGAGCAGTCCAGAGCGCTGGCTGATATTGGTATTCTAGGTGACGAAGTCGGCCATAAGGTATTTATCACTAACAATCTTTCTGCCGCGGCACCAACTTGGACACAATTAACATCTGCGCCTTCTTCATCAAGATATCGCATAGCAACACACGCATTTAACGAAAATATCATAGCTTTAGCCACTGATAATGGCGTTTATTTATCTAAAGATAAGGGAGTTTCATGGAGCAAAAAAGGGAATTTCCCTGAAAGTAATCCACTTTTTATACTCATGGATAAAGAAGTAGGAGAAGGCATCTATGTAATGACAAATCAAAACGTCTACTATAAAGATGAGTTTAAATCAGATTGGGTAGAATTCAATAAAGCATTGCCTTTGATGCAAAATCAAGATATGAGAATTGCCTATTATCCAGACGGTGACAGCAGATTATATGTTGCAAAATATGGACGAGGAGTATGGGTTTCACCATTACAAAGTGTATTGGATAAAAATGGAGATAAACCAGTGGCAGATTTCAAAATTCATGGTACTAGTACTAGCGAATTATTAGTAGGGCAAACCGTTAAATTGTTTGATCTCTCACTAAATGCAGAATCTATTAGTTGGGTTATCGAAAATGGAGCTGATGTAATAACCAAAGGTAATATAAAGCAGCCAACAGCCGTTTTGAACACTGCTGGTTATTACAAAGTAACACTAACAGCTACTAATGCACAAGGAAGTTCTATTAAAATTAAAGAATATTTTATACATGTTACTGGTCCAGCACAAACACTCACTTGTCCTTTAACTACTGATGCTGACCTTGGTTATCCAAGAGGCTTTAATAATATTAAAATTGATGCCGACGTTTATACAACAACAAGTGTCGCTAATTATATCAATTCGGGCAAAACCTATACCGCAACACTTGGAGTGCCCGCCACTTTTTTTACCGATGATAATAATCCGGGAGGTAATTTTTATACCAAAGCTTGGATAGATTATAATAATGACGGTGATTTTGACGATGCAGGTGAAGAAATTGCAAATTCGGGAGGGCCAGTAGAAACCATGACAGCAAATTTTACCCCTCCACTCACAGCAGTTATAAATCACCCATTGAGAATGCGTGTAGCAGGGTTAGAATCAGCTACAGCACCGACCAATTGTCAGACCACAGGAAGTAGACAAAATATTGATTTCTTGATAGTGCTAAAAAATATTGTTGCTTTCACTTCTTCATCTAGTGTATTAACACCTAATAGCGCATCAATGACCACTACATATACAGGAGGTTCAACTGTGACCAAAGGGGGATTCGTATATTCAAAATTTGATGGTGACTTGAACCTTGAAAATGCTTTTGTAGTAAATCATACAGGTGCCTTGGCTAATGCAGACACATATGCCAAAACCTTAATTAATTTGGATTTCAATACTACCTATTACTATAGACCTTTTATCTTCGATGCAGGAGGTATTCATTACGGTACCAAGATGAGTTTTACATTGGCTCAATATAAAATTCCAATGGCAGAAAGCATCATTGCATTGCATACAGGGGGCTCTAGTTGGAGGTTGATAGGTCGGGTTTTACCAGAAGGACATACGCTAACAAGTGTTACAATAGAACATGGTGAATCAAGCTTTGCTACTGCAACCCCAATAAATATTAGTGGTCAGAACCCTAACACTAATTATGATGTAGAAATACCCGTAACACTTGGAACAGGGGTTACTACTTATCAATATAGGGTAAAGCTAGTTTTGGATGGCAAAACTTATTATAGTGAGAAATTAGTTTTCCACCCGAACCAGACACATTGTACACCTACGGTGACACTAAGCACTTGGTTTAAAAGATTCAAAACAGTAAATTTGGTTTCTGTTACCCATACAGAACCAGCAGGAGATCCACCGTATGAAGATGCAACAAGCGTTGTTTTTAATTTAGACAAGGGAACAAATCCAATTTTAACTATTACTGGTTCTGAACCATCTTGGCACAACCTAACTTATAAGGTATATATAGATTTGAATAATGATAATGATTTTGACGATAATCAGGAATTGGTAGGATTTCAAGCACCTATTGCTTCGCATATTACACCAATAACATTGACTATTCCATCAAATTATATTGTAATTGGTACAAATTTGAGGATGAGGGTAATTGGTTTTGAAGGAACGTCAAATTATTGTAATGCAGAAGTTGGGAATATCAAAGATTTCACAGTATATATCAAACCTACAGTCGTTTCAATAAAAGCATTTATGCAAGGACCTTATTCGGGAACACAAATGTCTGATAACTTAAGAACTACAGTTCCTTTACTTATACCTACTGTAGAACCTTACACGGGGTTAGGATATACCCACGTCAATGGAGGTGGAGAAACTTGCAATGCAAATGTCTTCACAATAACTGGAGATAATGCAATTGTAGATTGGGTATACGTAGAACTAAGAGATAAAAATAACCCAACACTTGTAAAGCATACTAGATCTGCCTTGATTCAAAGAGATGGTGATATTGTTGATGTGGATGGGATTTCTCCCCTAAGTTTCAAACTTGCAAATCCAGACAATTATTACGTAGCTATACGCCACAGAAATCACCTTGGATTCAGAACCAATGTCAGTATAGCTCTTAGCACTACAGCAGCATCTTTAAACTTTACAAATAATTCAGTAGCTACTTTTGGAACAAATGCTTTAAAACAAATCTCGACAGGAGTTTATGGCATGTATTCAGGGGATGCCAATAGAGATGGCGAGGTCAATGCATTTGACTTAAATGCCCACTGGAAAGTGCAAAATTCGCAATTGGGTTATTTGGGGGCAGATTTCAACCTAGATGGTGAAGTCAATGCATTTGACCTAAATGCACATTGGAAAGTCAATAACTCAATAGTTCAACAATTAGATTAATTTAATCAAAATAAAAAAAATGAATATGAAACCAATATATATTATTGTTTTGTTCGTGCTAAGTTTTGCATCTTCTTCTTTGGGACAAACATTTTGTCTATCCTTTGCGAACCAGCAAATAACAAATGGAGGTACTAAATTTGAATTTGACATTTTTATCACACGTGGTGGTCCTGAGTTTCATTTGGGGAGTAGCAACCTAGTTTTTAATTTTAATAATTTGGGAATTTCTACTCCAGTACTATTATCGCATACTCTTTCGGGAAGTTACGATGTTCCTACAGTAACTAATCCACTTA
>JBGSOH010000552.1:0-4858 GCA_041739205.1 Saprospiraceae bacterium | reverse complement strand
AATGAAGGTATTTGGTTTTCTGGTTCTAAAATGTATGGTACAGATGATGGATTTGTGACAGTACAAGAAACAGCAAAACCATACAATGGGCTTAGATTTCTCCGAAGTGGAGATAAAACTTATTGTCTAGGTGCCAATAGTTCTTCCACTTTCATGTACGAATTTACCAGCTTGCTAGCAAATAAAGGTGTTAATAGTGGATGTGTGCCGCACAAAGTAGGTGTTGGTACATCTTCATCGATTATAATTGCAGGTACAGGTGGCGTCATAGAAAGGTTAAACACAAAACCTTCTAGCAGCATTGATACTAAAAAGGATAAATACCGAGAGTTATCATCATTCCCTAATCCTACAGATGGCTATTTATTTTTTGAAAATATTTCTGATGGCACTCAAGTGAATATCACAAATACCATTGGAAATTCAGTTTTCAAGACGGTATCTGGAGATCAAATAGATGTATCTGATCTTGCCTCTGGTCTTTATATTGTCACCATGGCAAAAAATGGTTGGACATACCAAGGTAAATTTATTAGAATATAATTTTAAGCACTAATTTTTTGGTTTCATAAAATGCAGTAAACAGAGATTTAGGTGCTTACACCTAAGTTTCTGTTTTTTTATTGGAAGCTATTTTCCTGAGAAGTTTATCAAATCAATAGCACAATCAATACATTTTAGCTACACTCATGGTTAATCAAATTTTATTCATCCTGGATAATCAATTTACTTTCCGAAGTGGGCTCATTTTTAGATATTTTCACATTTAATCCCAATATAAACGTAAATAACTCTTATATTTTATAGTGCCCCAATTTAAATCGGCAAATAATATTAGCTGTAACCATGCTCTAAGTTTGGGCGCATAACAATAATTGTTTGATAAGCGTGTTCCGCTCGGAACAACTCAGAATGTATCTATGACAAGGGTATCCGCAGCGAATACCCATATTTTAGCAATAATCCATGTATTTTCACTTCGTTTTGTACATATCTGGGTCATTTAGCGGCAGTAATTAGGCTGTTTTGAGACTATGATTGTTGATATTTTCTATTGACCTAATATTTAGATTACTTAAATGTGTGTGTGCTTGCTTTCTTTCTTTTAGTTATTCTTTTACAGAAAAGCTATCATTCTTTTTGGATTAGCGTTTATATTTGTGTTGGAGCTGTGTAAAAGCAATCTTTAAATAACGTATCAAAATCGTTAACTAACGAATGTCGTTAATATACTTCATGTATTTATTTAATATGAATTGTAAACCAATAAGTTATGAAATTTGGGATTGACATTAGTTTTGCAAATTATTAAGTTATAGGCTACCAGACAAAAATCTCACAATTTGTAAACACATTAGAGAAATTGTCTGTTTTATTCCTTAAACCTTAAATGTAATCTTATAAACAATGAGTGAACATCCAATAAATCCAGAAAAAACAACCTCTTTTCCAAATAAAATATGGATTACCTGCGGGATAGTTGCTTTTACAATAATACTTTTATTAGTTTTCAAAGCTACATTTAGCGTTTTTTTATTAGTATTTGCAGGAGCGCTATTAGCTATTTGTTTTAGAGCGCTGAGCAATTTAATTCAAAGCAAAACAAAGTGGAAAGAAAGCATTTGTGTAACTATTTCGATTCTGGTTACTTTTTTAATAATTATTGGTTTATTTTGGCTTATTGGGGCAAAAGTGCAGACGCAATTTGCTGAATTAATAGAAACTCTTCCTAAAACAATTGACAATGTAAAAACTAAATTAAACGATAGTTCGATAGGAGAAAAAGTACTTGATAAATTAACATCAAAAGATTCAATGGAAAAAGCACAAGTTTTTGCAGGACAATTTTTTCAATCCACTTACGGAGTGTTCGGGGATATTTATGTAATTTTATTTATCGGAATTTTCTTCACCATTTCGCCCCAAACATACACCAATGGTTTGGTTCAACTCGTACCAGTAAAAGGACAAAAAAAGGCAAATGAACTCATAGATATATTAGGTAAGCAATTACGCAATTGGCTCAAAGGAAAGTTGTTTTCAATGTTTGTAGTCTTTGTTTTAACCGCAATAGGTTTAGCTATTATTGGATTACCGCTTTGGCTTGTGTTGGCGCTTTTGGCAGGAATCATTAGCTTTATACCCAACTTTGGACCTTTGCTTGCATTGATACCAGCCGTTATGGTGGCTCTTATGCAAAGCCCTTTAACTGCTGCTTTGGTTGTAGGACTTTACATTTTAATCCAGTTTATCGAAAGTAATTTTATCACACCGATAGTTCAACAAAAGTTACTAAATCTCCCGCCAGCCCTCATAATAATAGCACAGTTAATAATTGGCACGTTGACAGGCGGATGGGGATTAGTTTTGGCGACTCCAATAACCGTTATTGTAATTGTTTTAGTTCAGGAGTTGTACCTTAAAAACAGAACCCAATAAAGTGTATGCTTGTAACAACACCTACCCAAAAGGTGGAGTTTCGTGTTCCAAAGACAGTTTTGTGGTTAACCAAACATTAGTTTTGCAAATTAAGTTTTTTGGTTAAAGTTCCGTCCTTCGGATAGCTGCAAATGGTTATGCTTCATGTTAGCAAACCCTACAAAACTGTAGAAAGGAAAAAATGAAACTCAATATCTACATAAATTATAAGCAAATTTAACTAATATTAAAGTCTGCTTTGCGAATATAATAGTTAAACATTTACAAAAACAGAGTTGCACATCAGAAAAATGGCTCATTGCATATAACTCTTACAAAAACATTGGTAAAACTAGGACCTTGATGGTCGAAGTAACTCTGAATCGTCATTAAAATTTGCAACTTCGATCTCGTACATATAAATTTTCAATTCGTCCATACAAATACCAAAAACTAACCCGAAAAAGGTATGGTATATGATGGTACGCTCTTTGTTATTGAGTCAAGGACTATTCTATAAAATATCATATCGCATTTGAAAAGTACGAAAATCGAATATAGCTTTTATTCACGAATATAAAAACTTTGATAATAATTATCATTGCTTAAAATGAAATTTTTCACTGCCTGAATTTTAGCACTAGGAATTTTCAAGAATGAGCTGTAAAATTCCAAATCAGTATTGATTCCCCACATTTCATGCATTTCTTTTAAGGACAAATTCTTTTTATTTAACAATTTATCGATTCTATTTACTAATCTTTGGTTAGTTAATTCAATTAGTTCAAATATTTGAGTCCTTATATTTTCATCATAAACTAAATTAAAAACATCACTATCTAGTAATTCTTGAATGTTATCGTAAAATGCTTCTTTATCTATATCTAAAGATAAGTAGCCTTTTTTTAAGATATTTAACAATCTATTATTTTTCCTTTTTACAGGCAACCCTTCTTCTACAACTTTCAACCAAAATTCTTCTGTATAAGCACCAATTGATTCATTATGCGTTTCTTGTGCACATAAGATAGCAACATCTACATCAGCTTTTGTCAAAGTACCTTCATCAAATCGACTATTCAACCTTTCCAACATTAGTTCTCTTGAATTAAAGTAAAGCAAATCATCTGGAATCTCAATATTGTGGCCACTATCTTTAAGATCAGTCTTTTCATAATAATTTGAAAATCGTTCATTTAAATTGTATTTCTTTCCAATCATAATATTAATTTCCAAAAGCCTTTTACCTACAAGGTATTTTGAATTTAGTTTTGCCATAATGAACAGAATTATTGATTTTAGAAAGTTGGAAGTACTATATATGTTACATTTCTATAACAAAAATAATCAAACAAACCAAATTCGTATTTTAAATCAAAGATATTTTCTCAAAATAAAGCATAAATCGCCAGTATATAAAATACCTTCAAAACTTACATCCTACCTACAACTCATCCTCCATATTCTACAACTGAGTCCATTTTTTTTGATCATCGATCTAGGTTACTTCATCTTTGTGTTATAATTTAGATATCATGCAGCAAATACTTTTTATTCTTTTCTTCTCTTGTAGCTCAGCCATCATTGCACAATCAGACATAAAAGGTCGAGTCTTAGACCATCAAGGTGTAGCTATCATCGGCGCCAATGTATTTATCGAAGGTAGTTATGATGGGTCGGTCACAGACGAAAATGGAGATTTCCAGTTCAAAACGTCTGAAACAGGTGTCCGAACACTTGTCATCAGCTATCTCTCTTATGAAACTTTCAAAAAAACAGCTGATGTGTCTGCTTTGTCGGGACTTACCGTCAAGCTAAAAGAAAGTGTCACTTCATTAGACGCTGTCGTTATTACGGCAGGAACTTTTGAAGCAGGTGACAAAGCACGGATATCTGTCTTAAAACCACTCGATATTGTTACAACCGCAGGTGCTGCAGGAGATATCATCGGAGCATTGACAACTTTGCCAGGCACACAGACTGTCGGCGAAGATGGAAGATTGTTTGTCAGAGGTGGCGAAGCCAATGAAACACAGACATTTGTAGATGGTATGCGAGTTGCCCAACCTTACGGACCTACTGCCAATAATACGCCAACACGAAGTCGTTTTTCGCCCTTTTTGTTTAATGGTGTGTCGTTTTCTACAGGTGGATATAGTGCGGAATATGGCGAAGCATTATCAAGCGTATTATCTTTAAATACAATTGCCGAACCCACACAAAATCAAACAGATATCTCTTTGATGACCGTAGGTCTTGGTCTTGGAAAAACCCAAAAATGGGATAAACAATCCGTTACTTTTAATTTATCGTACATCAATCTCGGACCATATCAGAAAATCGTGCCACAAGACTTGGATTGGAATAAACCTGTACAATCAGGTGGCGGAGAAATCGTCTATAGATATAAATTAAAAAATGGTCTTTTGAGAGCTTATGC
>JBGSOH010000534.1:0-9913 GCA_041739205.1 Saprospiraceae bacterium | reverse complement strand
GGATACCGAAAAAGCACAGCGCGCACTTATCATCATTACAGATGGCGAAGACCATGATGAAGATGCTTTGAGCAAAGTGTCTAGTGCTGTAGAGGATGGTTGGAATGTGTTTACAGTAGGTGTTGGTACTGAAGAAGGTGGCTTTGTACCTATTATGAGTGAAGGTAGGGAAGAGTTTAAAACAGATGAAGAAGGTAACCCTGTCACTACGCGTATTAATCTCGAGTTGTTAAAAGAAATTGCAGATGCTGGAAATGGAACATCATATTTACTTGAAAATAATAATGACATAATAGATGATTTGAATACACAATTAGAAAAACTCCAAAAAAGAGCCGTTGAAGTAAAATCTTTTTCAGAATACAGAAGTTATTACCAATATTTTTTAGGGGTAGCGTTCTTTATTTTTTTGTTGGATTTTGTTGTAAAATCAAATATCAGATGGGTAAAATAGTATTGATTTTTTTATTGTTGATTATTCACGGAAACGTCTTTTCTCAGACTTCTCATAAGAATCTTCGTAATGGTGACATGTTATATGAATTTGGCAAATATCAAGATGCTGAATTAGAATACAGAAAGGCAGATACAGAAAAACAAAGTGTAAAATCTTCCTATAATTTAGGAAATACGCTCGTCAATCAGGAGCGATACGACGAAGCCATTAAATCATATGAAAGTGCTGCTGCCAAAGCCACATCTGATGATGAAAAGTCAAAAATTTATCACAATCAAGGCAATGCTTTATTCAAAAAAGAAAAGTATAAAGAAAGTATGGATGCTTTCAAAAAATCTCTAAAATATAAACCATCTGATCAAGCTACCAAAGAAAATCTTGCAATGGCTCAGAATGAATATAAAAAGCAAATACAGCAACAGCAGAAAGAGCAACAGAAGAATAAGGATAAAAATCAAAATCAAGATCAAAAAGAAGATCAGCAAGATAAAGAAAATCAACAAAAAAACGATAATAAACAAGATCAGAATCAAGATCAAAAAAATGAAAACCAAAATCAAGATCAGCAAAATCAAGATCAACAAGACCAACAAAAAGGGCAAGATCAAGCGGATAATGATGGTAAAAAAATGACCAAAGAAGACGCTCAAAAATTGCTCGAAGTTATGGATAATGAAGAGAAAAAAGTCCAGCAAAAACTGAGACGAATGGATGGCAAAGCCAAGAAACCAGTAAAAGACTGGTAATTTTTTAAGGTTTTTTAACACTTGATCTTAAACGATCTTTAAAATTGAAATGTTAGTGAAAATAAAATGAACTCAATTTTTAATTGCTGAAAAATCATGTTGAAATGGGCATAATTAAAATGAAATTTGCGACCATGTTTTTTGTATGTGTAGCATCATTTGTATTCGGACAGCAAGGTAGTCTTAGTGTAAAAGTAAACAAAGATACCATTGCAAAGGATGAGGTAGTGACAGTAGAGTTTTTGCTTGACAATCTCACGGGTAATTTTCAAGCACCAGATTTCAGAGGGTTTCAAGTGGTGTCTGGACCTAATACGTCTTCTAGTTTTAGAATGATGAATGGACAAGTTTCCCAAAAAAAATCATACAGTTACGCGCTAGTACCAATGGATGAAGGCAATTTATTGATTGGACCCGCTACTGTGGATAACGAAGGAGAAATAGTCAGCACTGAAGAAATAGAAATATTTGTTCATAATAGTTATAGGTCGAGTAGATCTAGTCCAAAAGATCGAACATTTATCTATGGTGTAGAAAATGACAGTCAGCCTAAATCTCAAAAGAAAAAAAGACCATTAAAAAAGATATGATTTTTTGCCAAATACCCAATTAATAATATTGTAGGTATTCTTTTGTTAGTTTTGCAGTTCTTGATTATAAAATAAGTTGGAGTATGATAGTGAAATTTCGAGACATTACGATATCATGGTTACCTAAAGTTGGGGTAATTGTAGCGTTTGTTTTGTTTCTATCAACTTTTGTTTCAGCTCAGAATGTCAAGTTTTATATAAACTCAGATAGAAACAAAGTAGCAGTAGGGGAGACATTTATGTTGGAAGCTGTCTTAGAAAATGGAGATGCAAGATCTATACAGATGCCTGATGTATCGCCATTTAGAATTGTGCAAGGTCCATCTACATCAACATCCATTACTATTGTAAATGGTAAACGATCTGCCACTATGAGTTATCAGTATATGCTATTAGCAGAAACCAAAGGGAAGTTCACACTTGGTCCTGCTGTTGTAAAGTCTGGAAACAAAGAACTAAAATCCAATTCCATAACCATAAATGTAGTTGAGGCCGACAAGAGTCAATCCATAAGCGGACTAGACGATAGCAAGCAGACTTTAGTCAGGCTAGAAGTTTCTGAAGAGAAAGCATACATAGGTCAGCAGCTAGTAGTGAGTTATGTTTTATATACCAGACAAAACTTAGAATCATATAACTTTTTAAATGAACCAAAATATGAAGGTTTTTTTGCTGTACCGCTCAACGATTTCAGAGAGCAAGCCCAACGGAAAACCATAAACGGCAAAGAATACCACAGACAAGTACTAAGGAAAGTATTGCTTTTCCCACAAAAAGTGGGTAAGTATAGTTTTGGTCCTGTCAATGTTTCTTTAGATGTACCCGTAGATAATGGAAGATCTTCTTTCTTTTTCAGAGATGTAAAGAAGGAGCAGACACAAACCAATGTACTAAAGGTAAATGTTGAGTCTCTTCCTGACAATGCCCCTGAGAGCTTTTCTGGTGGTGTAGGTGAATTTACCATGCAGACATTTATGAGCAAAAATACAGCTACAACGGATGAATCATTAGTACTTACGATGACCATAGAAGGTGATGGGGATGCAAAAATAGTACAAGCACCCAAACTTAAAAAATACGATGGAATAGAATCTTACGAGCCATCTATCATAAAGGATGAAACATATACCAAAGGTGATAGATTAAGAGTCGTCAAAACATTTGAATATATCCTAGTTCCTACCAAAGATACGACCTATTCCTTTACACCAGAGTTTAGTTATTATTCTCCTACAACAAGTAAATATGAAACCATTACATCAGGTCCACACCAAGTAACCATAGTCAAAGGTAGTGGCAAAGTCATTAATCCTGTACAAAATGATGCTGATCTTAGTGCATTATCTCCTATGGAAACAGATCTAAACCTAGTGAAAGTAGGAAGTCCATTTTTTGGATCTGGACTGTACTTTAGTTTGTTTGGCATTATTATCTTAGCTACAGGTTTCGGTATATTTTATAAGAAAAAGAAAAATGAGAAACAATCCCAATTGCATTTGGCATCACAGAGTTCCATAAATATTGCTATTAAAAATCTCGAAAAGGCAGCTGTCTTTAAAACTGAAAATAATAAATCAGCTTTTTTTGAAGAGATATCTTTAGCTACAACGGGATATATCCAAAAGAAGTATAATATACCTAATATAGAACTAGGGCTTAATGCTGTAAAAGAACATCTTAGAAAACATAAGGTAGCCGAAAGTCTTATTGATGTTTATGCATTTATACAGCAAAGATGCGAGATGGCAAGATTTGCTGGCCAATATGGTGATATGGATGGTTTATACGAACAAGCAGGTTCTCTTATTGCGGAGCTTGAGAAACTGAAATAGTGTTTTTTTGAAGAATCACTCAGCGGCTGCAATTGTTAAAATTGAAATTTTCTTTACACCTGCTTTTAACAGTAAAAGACAACACGCTTCTAATGTTGCACCTGTGGTAACTACGTCATCTACGACAAGTATATGTTTACCAACTAATTCTTCAGGCTTATTTATCTGAAAAGTAGTCGAAACATTTTTTACTCGATCAGTTCTTGCCATTCCTGTCTGAGAAGCAGTTTCTGTATATTTGATAAGATGGTTTTCTGTCATTTTGATACCTGATGCGTTGCTGATTCCTTGACCGAAAATACCACTTTGGTTGTAGCCTCTTAACAATTTCTTTTTATAGTGGATCGGAACAGGAATAATAAGATCTGGTTTTTCGAATAGTGAAGATTCAGTAAGTTTTTGTCCTGCAATTTCACCTAATATTTGGCCAGTTTCCTTTTTTCCTTTGTATTTGAGTCCATGTAGCATGTTTTTGACATTGCTTTGATTTCTAAATGATAAGAGTGCTGCCCCATGAGTTAAAGGTATACGTCCTTTAAAGTGTTTAGTGACAGTATTCTCTCCTATCATGAAGTGATCTGTATAAGGCATATTATGAAGACAATTGATGCAAAAGTAGCTGTTACGAGTTTTTGGTATTTTATAACATGCTATACACAAGTCTGGGAAAATGGTATAAAACATATCATTGATGAGTTCGTAAATCTTGGATTTAATTTTAAACATAGCTTGCTTTTATACAGTTTTTAAATATGTTTTTTGAAGTTTATATAATTATAGAAGATAACTCATTAATGTTATTGAAATCTTGTCATCAATCGCTGATGCAAACATAATCATAAAAATTAGATCTCAAGATAAGATTAAAAATTTATTCATTACAAAATATTCAAATATAGGTTTTTCTTCTATTTAATGTTCCAAATGACCTTTTTATAAGTCTGTATTACTTTTAATTGACTATAAAGTGACAAGGGAAAACAAACTCTTGCTGATTTTTTTAATAACGGCAAAAGCCTAACTCGATGCATTAAATTTCATTAAACATAATTGTACTTTTAATCCATATGTTTTCGTCAAGAACAGTAAGTAATTATATATTAAAAAATATAATTATGAAAAAAATACTTAAAATCATTGCATTACATATTATAAATTATTTACATTTGTGTCGTATTAGCAGTAATATGCTTTTGCCCTTTTTGCCAACTGAATAATAATAGTACCCAAATACAGTAATTATAAGGCCTAATATACTAGGCTGATAGTTGGATGTATTGCCCCGTTTCCTACTTTAAAATGTAGTGTATTTATTGTGGCAATAATAATAACTTACTAATAAGGATTTCATAACAATTCATAATCTCGTGTACGAAGCGGTTTTCGTACTTTTTTAACAAACTTTAATTTTTTTAAACTCAAAATGGATCTCATGATGGAAACAAATTTTACCCGTTGCGGATTAATAGTTAGACTCCTTACAGTCGTGCTATTTAGTTTCTTCAGTATCGCAAATGTAGATGCGCAAGCGTGTGCTTGTAATACTTCAATTGATGTAACACTCGGCCAAGATGGAACTGCTACTGTTACACCTGCTATGTTACTGACCGATGCATCAACGTGTGCTGGTATTCAGACAGTAACAATTATGTTAACGCCTAATGGTAGCCCAATACCAGGAAGTCCTGTTGTTGACTGCTCGTATGCTGGCAAAACTGTATACGGTAAAGTATCCAACGGTACTAATTCTTGTTGGACTACTATATTAGTCGAAGATAAGATCGATCCAATCATTACTTGTCCTACGGCTCCTATGACTATGACGTGTGTTGAATTGGACAATTTTGTACCGACAGTGACTGATAATTGTGGTGTTCCTACATTGAACCTTGTTGGAAACGATATCATAACTAATAATGGTTGCAATTCAGGTCTTGCACCAAATGTACTCAAAAGAATCGTAAGAACTTACCAAGCAGAAGATGCTAGTGGTAACCTTTCGCTACCATGTACCTTCACAATAGATGTGACTGTTATACCAACCTTAGATGCAACCACCATCACATTTCCACCAAACTACGATGTAGCAGCTGGAATGAATGATGCTTTAGTTTGTGATGGGTCATGGGCGAAATTGGATAATAACAACCCATCTCCATTAAATATTGATGGGAATCCAGGCACAGGTGCACCTACTATTGGTACTGTTGCTTTGTATCAGAATCCAGAGTTATACTGTGGCCTTAATGTTACATTATCAGATGCACCTGCTATTAAGATCAATTGTGTTACAAAGATCATGAGGACTTGGCAGATTATCGAATGGTCATGCCTTAATAGACCACCACTTGTTAGAGTACAATTGTTAGAAATTGTTGACAATGTAGGTCCAGTAATTAGTGGTTTGACTAACCTTACAGGTACGACCAGTAATCATGCATGCACTTCTAATGTTACTTTTCCAGCAGGTATCGTCAGTGACAACTGTTCACAAGCAACAACTATTACTGTAGATATTACTGTCTATCCTAATGGTGGTGTGGCGCCAGGTGTATTTATAAAACATGGTAGTCCTAAAGTGGCAACTTTGCCTGTTGGTAGCCACGTGGCAGTTTATACTGCATATGATGCTTGTTATAATAGCACTACTGCTTCTATTAATATTGAAGTAGAAGACAATACACCACCAGTTGCTATTTGTGACGAAAATACCACTGTTGGTCTTACTTCTGATGGTACCGCTTGGGTTCCAGCAGTTGTGTTTGATGACGGAAGTTATGATGAATGCTCACTTGCTAAAGTTTTGGTAAGAAGAATGGATACTGATAATTGTGGTCTTTGTGCTACACCTTCATTTCCAGGTTTCAAATACTTAGGTGTATTTGGTACAGGTGTGAATACTAAATATTATTACTTGTCTAATCACAAAGCAACACCTAAAGTAGCCCTTAAAACAGCAAAAGCTATGGGTGGATATGGTGTGTCTTATGAAACTCCAGAAGAAAGGACCGCAGTACGAAGTCTTGTGGCTGCTGTTAATGATACTTTAGATTTCTTAGTAGGATATACTGACACAAAAGTGGAAGGAACCTATGTTTGGGAAAGTAGTGCTACCAATGTAATGGCAGTAACTGGAAATACAAATCTTAAACAGTATGTAATCGTACAAAGAGATGCCACTTTAGGAGTTAATGATGGTAGACTTCTTGCGGTGACAGGTGCAAATCAATATCAATACGTTGTAGAAATTTCTAATCCGTGTGGTTGGAGCGAATACGCTCAATTCTGTTGTACAGATGTGGCTGCAAATCAAATGGTAGCATTCAGAGCGATAGATGCCTCAGGTAACTATAACGATTGTATGGTAACTGCAGTAATTCAAGATAAAATCGGACCAACAATAACTTGTCCAGATAATAGAACGGTAACTTGTGACCAATCTTATGATCCTACAAATCTTAGAAAAGATTTTGGTTGGCCTAAAGCAACAGATAATTGTATCAATCCTACAATCACTAGACTTGATTCAATTATTAATATTAATAGTTGTAGAATTGGTACAATTACTAGAACATTTATGGTAACTGATGCAGGTGGCAGAACCTCTACTTGTACCCAAGTTATTACTTTTGAACCTAGTAATGCACAAGTTTACAATGGCCCTACAGCAGCTCAATGGCCTAGAGACACAATGATAGCTGGTTGTGGAAATCCGAATGCCCCAGGATTTTTACCGGCGGCACTTGGTAATCCGATTTTGACTGATGGTGCTTGTTCACTAGTGGGTGCTGATTATGACGATCAAACATTCTCTTTCAATAACCCGACTAGCCCTGCTTGCTTTAAAATTTTGAGAAAATGGACGGTTATAGATTGGTGTCAGCCATTACCAGGTGGTGGATATAGAACATGGACACATTTACAAGAAATCAAAGTAATTGATAATATTGCTCCAGTCATTGCTCAATTAGCTCCAATGGTGACAGCTGATACTTATGATGCAGCATGTGCAAACGGTCAGATCACCCTTACAGCTAGTGCGTCAGATGTATGTACTGCTGTATTGAGAAGCTCATATGCAATAGATGCATATAATGATGGAAGTATTGATATTACATCGACACCTATTAATAGTAATAATATAAATGCAACAGATAATTATCCAGTTGGTACACACAGAATTATTTATACTTTTGAAGATAAATGTGGAAATGTAACTTCTAGAGAACAATTGTTTAGCATTGTTAATAGAAAAGCACCAAGCATTACAGTATTAAATGGTCTAGCGATGAGCCTTATGCAATTACCTAATGGTGATGGAATGGCTGATATTTGGGCAACAGATTTTAACCTTAAAGCAGAGCACCCTTGTGGTTATGACCTTTATCTTTCATTTACTGAAGTAGAAAAAGATGCTTTAGGAAACCTTGTAGGATCGCCAAATTTGGTATTCAATTGTAATGATTTAGATACAAATTATGTAACGATTTATGCAGCAGCACTTACACCAGCAGGTGATATCGTACAGACATTTGTCGAGACATACATCATTATTCAAGATAATAATAATATCTGTGATAATGTAGGAGGAAGATCTTCAGTAAGAGGCACATTAGCAACTGAAACGAATGAAAAAGTTCAGGATGTGAGTGTAAGTCTTTATGGTTCTGAAATGAATGTGATGACTGGTTCAAATGGTGCTTTTGATTTTGCAAATATGAACAATGGTGGTAATTACACAGTAAGTCCAAATAAAAATGATGACCATACGAATGGTGTGACTACACTTGACCTTGTATTAATGCAAAGACATATCTTAGCGATAGACAAGTTAAATACACCATACAAAATGATCGCTGCTGATGTTACTAAAGATGGTAAAATCACGGCTGCCGACTTAGTAGAACTTAGAAAATTGATTTTGGGTACTAAATCGACTTTCGAAAATAATACATCTTGGAGATTTGTGGACAAAGCATATATTTTCCAAAACATGGCTCAAGCACAAGGAGATGCATTCCCTGAAGTATACAATATAGAAAACCTTACTTCTGATATGGTTACTGATTTCGTAGCTGTAAAAGTAGGAGATGTGAATGGTAATGCGAAAGCTAATAACTTCAATACAAATACTGATTCTAGATCAAATCAAAAATTAGTATTGACATCTGATGTAGTAGAGTTCACAGCAGGTCAACAGTTTGAAGCACCTATCAAAGTGGCTCAGAACACTGGATTCAGTGGTGTACAGTTTACCATGACGTTTGATGCTGATAAGTTAACTTTGGTAGGTATCAATGGAGAGAGTCTTGATGTTGCTGACCAAAACTTTGGATATGCAAATGTAAATGATGGTATAGTTACTTTGAGCTGGAATGATGTAAATGCAAAATCTTTAAATGCAGGTGAGACATTGTTTAACCTTACTTTTGAAGCTAAAGCAAATGGTTCTACTGCTGACATTATCGCGGTTACTTCTGATATCACTAAGGCAGAAGCTTACACAGCAGATGCAGATATCATGAAAGTAGAATGGATGACTGGAAACAGAACATTAAGTGAAAACTTTGTTTTACACCAAAATACGCCAAACCCATTCAAAGCAAATACTGTAATTGGATTTGAATTGCCATCTGATATGGCTGCAAGTATCACAGTGTATGATGTGACTGGAAAAGTAATCAATTCAACAAACGTTCAAGGTTTGAAAGGATTGAATACATTCACACTAGATCAAAATAGCCTTCCTGCAGGAGTACTTTACTACTCATTAAAAGCAGGATCTTTCCAAGCAACTAAAAAAATGGTTGTCATAGAATAACACAAACAGTCGCGGAGTAGCCCAAAATACTTCATAGACACAAAGATATTTTACTGTTTTTGGGATGGGACCCTTCTTCGGAGCAATTCGAAGAGGGTCTTTTTTATTTATTAAATGTCAATCCAATGAATTTGCATTCTAAAAAGTATTTAGTTTCGTTTTTTCTTATCACCTTAGCACAATTAATTTTAATAAAAAGATATGAGACCCATTTTCCTTTTTAGCTGCTTGATTTTTTGTTTCCCAAAATTGCTATCTCAATCAACTTTTGATCAGAAAGTTATTGCAGATAAAGTCCAGAAATTTATTTCAAATCTGAACGATAAGGAAAGAACAAGGGTAATCCTTGATTTTGCAGATAGCTCTAGGAGTAATTGGTCCAATTTACCTATGGAAGAAGTTAGTCGCAAAGGTATGATGGTTAAAGATATGAATGAAGCACAGAGATTGTCCTTACATGATATTTT
>JBGSOH010000426.1:0-9168 GCA_041739205.1 Saprospiraceae bacterium | reverse complement strand
ATAGATGTGTGGGATAAGATACCCTTTGATAATGTACCACGTGATTTTGAAGAGGCCATCATCAAACATTGCAAAATTAAATTTATAAGGAATAAGGATACCCTTTATTTTGAGAAAACGATCACTCCTGATACTTTTGCTTTACGTACTTCTGCACTTGGTGGTGTTAATTTAGTGATTGAATATCAATTATTTGTAAAGTATTGGAAAAAAGTGATCAAACCTATGTATTATGAAGATGAATGGCGACTATCAGGGTATGATCTAGATGAATTGTTTAATACGACCTATTTTCAAAAGAACAAGATAGATGTGCTCATAGAAGATCATTTTTCTGAACATGGCATCGTACCTTATCATTTAGAAAGTATGATGTACAAACTCACCAAAGCATTTGAAATGAAAGATTACAATGCTATTTTGAGACACTCAGCCGAATTTGGCCATTATATTAGCGATGCTCATGTACCTTTACATACAACTAAAAATTACAATGGACAATTGACAAATCAAGTTGGAATCCATGCTTTTTGGGAGTCCAGAATTCCTGAGTTATTTGCAGAAAATGAATATGATTTTTTTGTGGGTAAAGCCGAACTCATAGAGAATCCACGCGACTTTTTCTGGGATATCATCACAAAAGCACACAGCCATTTAGATAGTGTATTGATGGTAGAAAGGAGATTGAGCCGTGAGTTTGATCAGGATAGGCAGTTTTGTTTTGACGAGCGTCTTAATCAAACTATCCGTATCCAATGCCCTGAATATGCCGAAGCTTACACCAAAGCTCTAGGTAGTATGGTAGAAGAACAAATGCGATCATCTATCCATGCGATAGGTTCTTGCCTTTATACTTGCTGGGTAAATGCAGGTCAGCCAAATTTGGAGAATTTTAAAGAAGTGACATTTCGAAGTGCAGATAGTGAAATAATACCTGATAAAAATGTAAAAACTAGAGAACATGAATAATAATAAGATATTTTTTTACTAGTTATTACTGGCTAATTGATTGGTTATGAATCAACTCACATATCGAGTACTACCTATCATAGCACCAATAAACCCTAATACAGCTGTGACGCAAGTATCTGTGATAACAAACCATACAGGAAAATGATAAGTAAATAAATATATCATGACAGGTATAAAAATGATACTTGCTGATATCATGCCGAAAGTCATCCTACTAAATCCTGATGTCAGGCTACTGATCAATCCTGCGGCAAATGCAGCTAAACCATGACTAATAGCTATAATGATAAATGCTTTATTTGGTAATGAATTCATCCAAAGTGTCACAGCATCTTTGTTCGCAAAGTCAAGTCCTGATGGTTGTGGATACAAACCTTCACGGATCATCTGCGCCATAAATATTATTAATAAGGCTGTAATTAATGCTGTGAGTATTCCGAATATTTGTCTCAATGTATTTTGGGATTTTATAAAGCTACTTTAAACTGTTGCATAGGCATAAACAAACTTTTGCTAAAAAGGGTTTGACATCATCTAAAAATCAATAACCTTTGGCATCATCATCACCTCTTTTGTCTGCCGCTCCTTTCAACCTTTGATCTTTATCTAACAATATTGCTTCCACTCTGCCTATAGGACTTCTAACTTTAAATGTATGTCCAATACTTTCCAAGATTTTCCTTTCTTTTATGTCCACAGCATCTTCCTCTATAGATATGACATCTGGTAGCCATTGATGATGAAATCTAGGTGATTGCACAGCCTGGTCGACGTTCATACCGAAATCTATCACATTTACGATGGTCTGAAAAACGGATGTAATGATCGTGCTTCCTCCTGGAGTGCCTACCACCATTTTTAGCTTTCCATCTTTTTCGATAATAGTCGGTGTCATGGAGCTCAACATTCGTTTGCCAGGTTCGATTTTATTTGCTTCGGCACCTAAAAGTCCATACATATTTGCTGTTCCAGGTTTGACTGAGAAATCATCCATTTCATTATTTAGTAAAAATCCAGCACCCTTTACCACAGTAAATGATCCATATCCACCATTCAGTGTCGTCGTCATAGCTACTGCATTTCCCATAGGGTCTACAATAGAATAGTGGGTTGTTTCTTCACTTTCGATCTCACCATGTTTGATGTCAATACTTACTGACGCTAATCGTGGATTAAAATCTTTCATCCTATTCTGAATATAAGTGCTATCCGTGATTGCTTCAATGGGTACACGTATAAAATCTGGATCACCAAGATAATGTGCTCTATCTGCATAAACCCTTCGTTCAGCTTCTGTCATAAGGTGGACAGCCGCTGCACTCTGAAAAGATAGCGCACCTACATCATAAGGCTCAATCATTTTTAATAATTGAAATAAAGCTATTCCACCACTTGAAGGTGGAGGCATGGAAATGATCTTATGACCACGATAATCAAAAGTGATTGGAGTTCGCCATACGGATTTGTAATTTTTTAAATCTTCTATGGTGATGATTCCGTTTGCAGTTTTCATTTCAGCTACTATGAGTTCAGCGACACTACCTTCATAAAAACCTGCCCTTCCTTGATCTCTGATAAACTCAAGTGTGAGAGCTAGCTCTGGTTGGGTTAAGAGATCTCCTTCTTTCCAGTTGGCTTTATGAAAAGCAGTTTGTGTGGCATTGTATTTTTGAAAATTTGGTTGTTCTTCGTTTAGATTATTTGCTTCCCTTTCAGTAATTTTAAACCCATCTTTGGCAAGTTTTATAGCCGGCTCGATCAGTCTTTTCCAATCTTTGAGCTTGCTAAATTTTTCAAAAGCTTCGATCATACCATCTACGGTTCCCGGCACACCTGCTGCTAAGTGACCCATTTGACTTTTTTCATCAATCGGATTTCCAAGACTATCTAGGTACATATCTGCTGTGGCAGCTGCTGGCGCTTTCTCTCTATAATCCAAAGCTGCAACCTCACCATCAGCCTGTCTGTAAACCATAAAACCACCTCCACCAATATTACCAGCCCCAGGATAACAGACAGCCAATACAAATTGAACAGTGATGGCAGCATCGACAGCATTTCCTCCTTGTTTTAAGATTTCAAGACCAGCCGCTGTAGCAATTGGATGAGCTGTCACCACCATGGCACTATCTCCTTCGGCAGATTTTGTGATGTCATATAATGGTTTATTTTCAATGTTTTGTTTGCATGAGAAGAGAAACAATATACTAAAAATCAATAATATATTATGCTTTGTGCCAAAGAGTTTAGATATTTGCATCGTCTGAGTTAAATTTACGGTTAAAGGTAAAATATTTTATTCAAATGACCGTTCTATCGACGTCAAGTATTGAACTTAGATTTAATTATGGTATGACTGATGCAGGCAAATCGATACATTTGGAAGTTTATCTGTAAGGTTTACCATTTTAGTTTTGCTTTGTAAATAATTTTAAAAGAGATAAATAATATTCTGAATGAAACATCTATCGATTACACTTTTTATTTTGGTTACCATTAATTTTACTGCCAAAGGTCAGAAATTTGTCAATGAATTTTTAAATATTGGCGTTGGCGCACGTGCTCATGGCATGTTCGGTTCTGTTGTAGCCAATGTGGATGATGGTACTGCAGCTTATTGGAATACTGCGGGTCTTACAGAAATAGAGAGTCCACTACAGCTTAATGTTATGCATGCAAAATGGTTTGGAGGTATCGCAAATTATGATTATGTATCCATTGCAAAGAAACTTAATGCTAAGCACAAATCTGTAGCTGCTTTTACATTTATTAGGTTAGGTATTGACAATATTCCCAATACACTAAATCTTATTGGTCCTGATGGAACAGTCGATATTTCTAGGGTTACAAATTTTTCTGCATCTGATTATGCGGGTATCATTTCTTATGCAAGGACTGTGGGTAGAGATGAGCGACTTTCTGTGGGCGGTAATATAAAAGTGATCCATAGATCTATAGGTACTTTCGGCAAAGCATGGGGATTTGGAGCAGATGTGGCTGTAAAATGGAAAGGTGAAAATTTTTCGTTTGGTGCTTTAGCAAGAGACATCACAACTACATTTAATGCATGGTCATTCAACCTTGATGAAAGTCAAAAGCAGGTTTTCACTCAGACTGACAATGAAATACCTGTATCAAGTACTGAAATTACGTTGCCAAGATTGATTGTAGGTGGCGCTTATCATTTTACAAGAGGACAAATGTCTTACCTTGGTGAGCTTGATCTAAATATATCGCGTGATGGAACGAAAGCAGGTATACTATCAGGCAAAAATTTTGCAGTAAACCCAAGTTTAGGTTTCGAAGTAGGCTATGCGCAAAAAGTATTTGTAAGAGCAGGATTGGGCAATATTCAATCTGTTATAAACTCTGTTAACACTGATCAAAGAGATTTTGAAATCCAACCCAATGTAGGTCTTGGTCTTAAATTAGGAAGACTTAAAGTAGATTACGCCTTAGCAAATATTGGTAGTGTGAGTGGTGTATTAGTTTCTCATATTTTTTCTTTGGGACTTGATTTTGTACCTAAGTCTTAAGTGATTATCCTGCCAATTATTTCTTAACACTCACATCTTCGGCGGGATAATATTCTGAAAATGTCCGTTCAACTCTGCTCTCTTTCTAAGCGTTTCTGCTTGTTTTACGAGTGGGAGTAAGTTTTCTAAATGTGCTGTTAAAAACAACTGTCGTTCGGATTCTTCTGGAATCATCAGCATTGCTAGTTCTTGCTCTACACTCAATCCTAGTTTATGACCTAGCTGATAAGATCTGAATCTTTCTTCGCTCGCCACTGGAACATTTGTAATATTCATGGTTTTGTACAATTCGTGAATCAATGCTACCAGTTTTTTTGCATAAACAATGTCAGAATCATCGTCCCAAGGCATTCTTTTGATAGTTCCACCAGGATACAATTTTCCAAAAAAGACCTTATAAAACTCATCTATTTCAAACCAACCAATTCCCTTAGCTTTGATATCCATTTTGCCATCATCATATTTTTTGACAATTTCGGTGACTTCTAGCTCTGTACCATATCTTAAGTCTTTACCTTCAAAATATGGAGGAATACCAAAAGTAATATTATCTGTCGTACAGTCATGAATTAATCGTTTGTACCTAGGTTCGAAAATGTGAAGTCTAAGCTCTTCACCAGGAAAAACAACCAATGACAATGGAAATAATGCTATCTTATCCATGAAGAATATGATTTTTTTGGGTGTATCCCATGGTTCACCGAAATTAACTTAAAATTCATTTTGTCCACTTTAGGGTCAGGGTAAAACAAAAGGAATTTTAAGCTATGCAATTTTGAGATATACCCATTTTTTTGACTTACATTTTTGCGACCAACCTACATATCTCCAAGACTGTATCTACACCTTTTTGCATATCTTGGATAGAAACCCATTCATGTTTTGAGTGAATCGCTTGTTCTCCAGCAAAAAGATTGGGACATGGCAATCCTAGATGTGACAAAGCCGCTCCATCTGTTCCGCCTCTGATGCTTCCATACACAGGTTTGACACCTACATTTTCCATAGCTTGTAACGCCATTTTGCTCACATGCGGATGTTTGACCAATACATCTTTCATATTTCTATATTGCACTTTCATTTCTGATTCATAAGTCGAGTTTGGATAAGACAATAACACATCTTCCGCTGTATTTATTATCAAATTCGCATACTCATCAAGTTTTGCCGTTTCGAAATCTCTAAGTATAAAATCAATGGTCGCAGATTCTAGTCCCCCTTGGATTTTGGTTGGATGAATAAAGCCTTCTTTGCCTTCTGTGGTTTCGGGTGACAAAGTCAGTTTTGGTAAAGCAGCTACGATTTCTGAAGCAATTTTGATGGCATTTTCCATACTTCCCTTTGCATATCCGGGATGCGCACTCACGCCATGAATGGTCAATTTAAAAGCATTGGCAGAGAAGTTTTCGTCTTCAAAACAGCCCAAATCACCAGAATCCAATGTATATCCGAAGTCAGCATCAAGTAATGTTAAATCTACTTTTGCCACACCTTTTCCTATTTCTTCATCTGTTGTAAGCAAAGCTTTTACTTCACCATGTGGAATGTCAGGATGATTTACCAATTGATAGAGTGCGTCTACGATGATCGCCACACCTGATTTATCATCACTACCTAATAAAGTCAGACCACTAGCTGTGATGATGTCATGACCGATTTTTGTTAGTAAATTAGGGTGTTGGATAGGACTAATTACTTGGGTGGTATCATCAGGAAGTGTGATGTCTTGACCCTGATAATTTGCATGAATAATTGGTTTCACATCGGTGCCACTACAATCAGGTGCCGTATCTAAGTGGGCGCAGAAGAAAACTTTCGGTACTGATTTATCGATATTGGAAGGAATAGTAGCATAGATATAACCAGCTTCGTTAATTGTAAAAGAAACTCCCATTTCTTTGAGTTCTTCGCAAATAAAGTTGGTCAGATTTTTTTGTTTTTCAGAAGATGGAAATGTGCCACTCATTGGGTCTGCCTGTGTGTCGATTTGCACATATTTCAAGAATCTTTCTGTCAACGTATATATCATGATGTTTGGTTTGGTTATTATTTAAAGTCCAAAGGTAAGTAAAATTTTATTTTTTGTACTTTGCCTTTTTGTTAAATCTGATAATTTAGAATTGTAAAGTCTCTCAAATCTTTAATTGAAATACAAGTGAATGTAAATTTGTCGACGTTAATAGATTTAGGTAATTACTCAGGTATAACCCCGAATGGGGTGAAATAATAGTAACCACGGATGTAAATCCGTGGTAAAAATGGAAAACTGTCTGATTTTGGCGCCATTTTTACCTGAAAGTTGCAAAAATCATGACAAAATCAATATAAAACAGCTTGTACCTGTGTAGTAACAGATTTAGAAATTAAGTCAATAAAACTAATGTTTTTCTCTAAATCTGATATCTTTATGGTGGTTTTGACGTTATATTTATAAATAAAATGCAAAATAAAATGATTGTTATAAAACACGGATTTATACTGATTTGCTTCTTGTCGATATGGTCTTGTAAAGAAAAAGGAAAAGCAGACACGGATACACCTATCATTGAAGATTCTACAGTGGTAATGAATGTTAAAGATAATGAGTTGACCATTGCTGAAACCGATACTTTGTCTATCAAAAAAGATAATCTAATAATAAAGGACAAATCAAATAAGGTGGAAAACATAAAACCGGAAAATAAATTGGAACCATCAAAAAATGTAACATCCATTAAACCGAATAAAACAAATGTAAATGAACCAAGTAGAGAAAAACCATCCATAAAACCTGTTACTGAACAAGTCAAGGAAATTTCTACCACAACTGGTAAAACGAAAGATATACCAAAAGAATCTTCTTTAGACGATGATATTTTGATCAATCACCAATTATTTGGCGCTCAGTTACAAAAGTATGTTAATGCTGGGAAGGTGAATTACAATGCATGGAAAAAGGACATGACTGGTTTACAAAAATATCTCGATGAACTCTCAGCTGCTAAAAATATAGAAAAGTGGACTTATGAAGATAAACTAGTCTTTTGGATCAATACTTATAATTCATTTACTGTAAAACTTATCTTAGATAACTATCCGATCAAAAGCATCAAGGACATTAATGGTGGCAAACCTTGGGACAAACGATTTATAAAAATAGGATCCACTTTCTATTCTTTAAATGATATTGAGAATGAAATAATAAGAAAAAAATTTGGAGAGCCAAGGATACACTTTGCTTTAAATTGTGCAGCAAAATCTTGTCCCATTTTGGTCAATAAAGCTTTTACTAAAGAAAATCTGAACTCTTTATTAGAATCTAATACAAAGAATTTTATCAATGGACCTGAAAATACCATCACAAAAGATAAGTTGGAGATTTCAAGTATATTTGATTGGTATGGCAGTGATTTTGATGATTTGGTGGGTTTTATTGGGAAGTATTCGACAACCAAACCTAATACAAATGCAAAAATCTCCTTCAAAAATTATAATTGGTCATTAAATGAGTAATATGGAAATAGTTTTTTTAGATGGATTTACCAATAATCCAGGTGATATTTCTTGGGAAGTATTAGAGAACTTAGGTGAATTCACCGTTTATGATAGAACGAATGCAGATGAACTAGAGTCTAGAGCCAAAGATGCAGAGATCATAATTGTCAATAAGTTTATAGTAAATGAAGAAGCTCTTGCACTAATGCCAAAGGTCAAATACATCATAGTAGCTGCCACAGGATATAATAATATTGATCTCGTTGCTGTCAAGGATAGAAATATACCTGTCAGCAATGTACGTGGTTATAGCACAGAATCTGTAACTCAGCATGTATTTGCAAGTATTTTTGCTTTGTTTAATCGCGTAGATTATTACAATCAAGAAGTTAAAACAGGTCGTTGGTCGAAGTCCCAAGATTTTTGTTTTTACGATCACTCCATCAGAGATATTTCAGGGCTGACATTTGGTATTTTTGGATTGGGTACTATAGGGAAACAAGTAGCCAAAGTTGCAAAAGCATTTGGAGCGGAAGTGATTGCTTCAACTAGGTCAGAACAAAAAGATTTACCTGATTATATCAGAATAGTAACGAAAGATGAGCTTTTTGAAAAGTCAGATATCTTGTCATTACACAGTCCATTAACAGATGAAACTAAAGGCATCGTTAACAAGACCAACTTAAAATTGATGAAATCTGACGCCATATTAATAAATACAAGTAGGGGCGGCTTGGTCGTGGAGAATGACTTGTTTTATGCTTTAGACCATGGCGTGATAGCAGCCGCAGCATTGGATGTTTTGAATAAAGAACCACCACATTTTACCAATCCACTAGTTAATCATCAACTTTGTCTTATGACACCACACATCGCTTGGGCAAGCAGAAATGCTCGGAAAAAGCTGCTTGATGGTATCGCAGAGAATATTGTTTCTTATGAGAATGGCACAGTTCAAAATGCAATTTACTGAGTCTTTTTGGATAGGTAAACCAAACGACTAAATCTTTATTGGTATTGCAATCTTCGATTGCAATAATCTATTATCCTTCCAAATAAATTTGGAAACCCATATAAGACAGTTCTTCTTCATAATGCAAGCTCACCGCACACAGTTCCCCTTCCATTTTAAGCTACCGTTTACACACAAATATATAAAAAAGCTATATATTTGTGTATCAAAATA
>JBGSOH010000425.1:0-4922 GCA_041739205.1 Saprospiraceae bacterium | reverse complement strand
TCTCCATTATTGTCTCCGTTACTGTCTACACATTTTTTATTAACCAATGTCCATTTAAAAAGGGCATCTGGAAAGTTTATAATCTGACCATAACCAACACTACAAAAAGCCAAAAAAGAAAAAACTAAAAAATTTCTCATATCTAAACATTATACGATTCAACAATTACACAATTAAAATTAAATCTTCACAAACTTAACAAGCCCCACCTTCTCTCCATACTTTAATCTAATAAAATAAGTCCCACTTTCTAATTCACTTACATCTATAGACTGACCATCCAAAGATATAGACCTCATAATCCTACCAGCAATATCAAATATCTCAGCTTTTGTCCAATGATCATTTGTATCTAGGTATAAGATGTCAGAAACTGGATTTGGGTAGACATTAACTTCGGTGGTGATATCTTTGGTAAAAACAGGGAAAGCTACGGTCGTCTGTGCTTCATTCGTACGTATTGGGAAGTTATAGTCAAAATAGATGTCTGCTTGGTTTTTGAGAGAGTCGCCAAGGACTAAGCTTGGTAAGGTCTTGATTTTGAAGGCGATGTAACCATCATTATTGGCATCGTCGAAAGGGAGTTGGATATTTTCAAAGATGAACTCTACTTTATTGCCTTCGATACGCGTATAAACTTCGTGGCTGGCATCTGTGATTTTTAGCGTGCTGATGTCGAAGGTTTTGGTATCGATGATGTCTTTTATGACTACATTTTCAGCGGCATAGTTGCCAGTATTTTCAAAGCGGATGAGATAATCCACATATTCGCCTACCATATCTGGTTTTACACGATCGCCTTGAAGACATGTTTTGTCATTTGGATCGTAAGAGCCCACGACGGTATTCTCAAGTGTGAAGATATTATCTAGGATAGATGCTGTGAGATATAGCTTATCTCCTGCATTGACTGCTGGAGTATCTGTCGGTCTATTTACTTTGAGTGTAACGGTGATTTCTCTCTTTTCGAATGGAAGCAGATTAGTAAAATTCCACTTTACGATGCCATCTGCTACTTGGTCAGCTGTTTGGGTAGCAGAAATATAATCTAATAGTGTCTCATCATATGTAAAATTGAGCGTACCACTTTCTATTTGATTTCCTACATTTTCCCACACAATTTTGTATGATGCATCGAATCCTGGTCGACTTGGTGGTGTGAGTGGAATAACTGTGATGTTGATTTGTCGGAAGATACCTTTGGGTGTGATGCAAATGTCTTGGGTGATAGTGTCATTATGTGCATTAATTTTGACATCAAATTGCTTGGGAGAAATTTCAAATTCATTAGACGTCCCATAATTTAATGGTTTAAAAAGATAAGTACCAGGATTCAAATAAATATAATATGGGGACTCCTGTAAAATTAACCTGGAAGTTTCATTGCCTTTGGAAATATCAAAATTCAAATATAAAGGTGAAAGATCATTTTGATTACATCCATTTCCATCTCCATCGTATTTAAAAGTTCCCTTAACCACTCCGATTTCACCGAATGGATTAAAATCGCAGTAACTATTGATAAGGACATTATTGATCTCATATTGTAGCACCAGATCTCTAAAACGGGTCGAATTTTTATCGGTAGTACAAATGTACTTCAAATTCGGGTTATTATTGAAATCTAAACCAGGCGGCAAAGCATTTTCTTTATAATATAATGCCTTTAAATTATTCCATCTACAATAAAGGGTTTGTATTTTGGGTACATTTTCCACCAAGAGTTCTTCTAATAAATTCTCCGAACAAAGTAATGCATCCAATTCGGGAAGATTTCTAACGTCAAGTTTTTTTAATTGATTTGACTTAACATCTATTAATGAAAGTGATGGTAATTGTATTAATTCAACATGATTTAATTTTGCGTTTATGGCATCAACTCTCAACAAAGAAGGTAAGTTAATAAGTTTAAGTGTCTCAGTATTTGAATATGCTAAGTTTAACTCTTCTAAATTAGGTAAGTCTTTTAGTTCTAAGTATTTAAATTTATTAGGTCCACCAATTGACAAGACATTCAAAGCAGGCAAATTAATGAATTCAATAGATAAAATTTGATTACCTCCAATTTCCAGTGATTCTAATTTTTGTAAACCATTTATATTCAAAGTAGTGAGTTCATTAACCCTTAAGGTTAATCTTTCTATATTTGGTATTTGATTAGTTTCAAACGTAATTAATTTATTATTTTGAGCTAATAGTAATGTAAGGTTAGGTGTATTTGAAAAAGTCAATGCTGTTAAATTATTGTAGTAGCAATAAACTTCCTTTAAATTAAGGAGATTTTCAAAATTCAATGATGTCAGTAGATTGTCACCACAATTAATTTCTTCAAGCTTTTTCAAGCTGTTTACATTTAGAGATTGTAATTTATTGTCGAAGCAGTTCAATAATTTTAATTCTTTAAAATGTTGAATACCTTCGATATTTATGATTTCATTAGAAGAAATTTCAAGTCGCTCAACTGCCAAAGCCTCACTCATATCTATCTCTCCATCATCATTTGTATCGGCATCTATATCACCTTCTTTATTGTTGTTTATGTCAACGCATTTTCGGTTTACCAGCACATTCTTAAATTTAGCATCCGGAAAATCAATAATCTGTGCACTAGCCACACCACAAAAAACCAAAAACAAAAGGACTAAAACGTTTTTCATATCTATAATTTTAATGATTTTTTTACATCTTCACAAACTTAACAAGACCCACTTTCGCCCCATCCTTCAATCGAATAAAATAAGTCCCACTTTCTAATTCACTTACATCCATAGATTGACCATTCAAGGATGCTGATCTCATAATCCTTCCAGTAATATCAAATATCTCAGCTTTTGTCCAGTTTTCGACTGTATCTAAGTACAAGATTTCAGAAACTGGATTAGGATAGATGTTAACTTCTGATGTAATATCTTTGGTAAAAACTGGGAAAGCTACAGTTGTCTGCGCTTCATTGGTACGTATCGGGAAGTTATAATCAAAATAGATATCTGCTAGATTTTTTAGTGAGTCACCTAGGACTAAACTCGGTAAGGTCTTGATCTTAAAGGCAATATAACCATCATTATTAGCATCGTCGAATGGTAGGTTGATGTTTTCAAATATGAACTCTACTTTATTACCTTCTATACGCGTATAAACTTCGTGGCTGGCATCAGTTATTTTTAGCGTGCTCACATTAAATGTTTTGGTATCGATAATGTCTTTGACTACCACATTTTCTGCAGCAAAATTGCCTGTGTTTTCGAAGCGGATGAGATAGTCCACGTAGTCGCCTACCATATCAGGTTTTACACGATCGCCTTGGAGACAAGTTTTATCATTTGGGTCGTATGAACCTACTACGGTATTTTCGAGTATGAATATTTTGTCTAAGATTGAGGCTGTGAGATACAACTTATCTCCTGCATTTACAGCCGGAGTATCTGTCGGTCTATTGACTTTTAATGTAACGGTGATTTCTCTTTTTTCAAATGGAAGCAGATTGGTAAAATTCCACTTTATGATGCCATCTGCTATTTGATCTGCTGTTTGTGTAAATGATATATAATCTAGTAATGTTTCATCAAAGGTAAAATTGAGCGTACCGCTTTCTAACTGATTTCCTACATTTTCCCACACAATTTTGTATGATGCGTCGAATCCAGGTCGGGCGGGAGGTGTCAGTGGGATGATTGTGATATTAGTTTGTCTAAATACACCTTTCGGTGTGATGCAGAAATCTTGGGTGATGGTGTCTGTTGTGGACGGGAAGGTTATTGTAAATGATGAAGGTGTAACATCGAAATAACTTGGATTTTCTAGGATTGGAGTAATGGTGTGGTTGCCTTCTTGAAGTGGAATGCTGTATCTTCCTGTGGAATTTGAGATGAAAGAACCAGGGATGTTATTGTTTGATATTTTATACTTTGTATATGGCCATTTAATATCTTGAACATCACATCCGTTGTTATTGTCATCATAGGTAGTTTTTCCATGTAATGTGTAAAATTTACCTCCTGGTGTGAAAGAGCAATAAGTATTTATTTCAATGATGCTCAGACCATAAAGGATTGCCAAATTTCTAACATGTTCAATTCTATTTTTTTTACAACAAATATATGCAAGATTCGGATTGAAATTAAATTCTAATTCATAAAAATTATTACAAATAAGATAAAGTAGATTATTATTATTACAATTCAAAGAATAGCCATTTTCATTCTCTGATGCATCTAAAAAGGATAAAAGGTTATTATTGCAATATATATTTGCAAGAACTTTACACCCACTAAGGTTTAATGATGTAATACTATTGTTTGAACAATCTAGCACAAATAAGAGTGAAGCTCCCTGAACATTTAACAAGGATAGAGAGTTAAAACTACAATTAAGATTTACTAATTTATTTAACTTATTTACTAACAATGTAGTTAGTAAATTATTACTACAATCTAATGATTCTAAATTGAGTGATTCATTTACAAGTATCGATTTTAATTCATTAAGCTGGCAATGTAAATGTGTCAGATTAAGCAGACCTTCCATATTCAATGTTGTCATTTTATTGTTAGAGCAATATAATTCTATTAATTCACTTAACCCATTGATGTCAAGAGAAACTAAACTGTTATTGTTGCAAACTAATGTACTCAAACCTTTTATTTTCTTTACATCTAAAAAAGTAAGTTGGTTATGGCTACAATCAATACCTCTCAAATTTACTAGTCCATTAAAATTTAAGCTTTTAAGTAAATTATTTGAGCATTGCAATATTTCTAACTTTGTTAATTTTTCAAGATTTATTGTAGATAGTTTATTGTCATTAATAAAGACTTTTTCTAAATTTATAAGTTCACCAAAATTTAGATCAGTAATTTCATTATTTGAACATGCCAATACTCTTAATTCCCTTATATGTTTGCATTTTAATTAAAAAAGGCAAA
>JBGSOH010000415.1:0-9365 GCA_041739205.1 Saprospiraceae bacterium | reverse complement strand
ATGAAACTAAGTATGCCTGCTCTATCTTCTTTGGTTATCGTCATGTAAGGAGGATCTGCCAGTGATGCCAAAGAAATATCGCCCACGAGGCCTTTTTCGTCCACCTGATCAAAAAATGCAAAGGTGGAGAAATAATCTTTTTGAGAGATAGGATCATATTTGTGATCGTGGCATTTGGCACATTCAAAAGTCATGGCCAGCAATCCTTTTCCAAATGTATTGGTGCGATCTGTGACATACTCTATACGGTACTCTTCGTCAATGACACCACCTTCTTGAGTAATTTTATGGTTCCTGTTGAATCCCGTAGCGAGTATGGTTTCTTTATTTTTATCAGGCAGTAAATCGCCAGCCAGTTGCCAGGTGACAAATTTTTTATAATCGTAATTCTTATTAAAAGCATGGATCACCCAGTCTCTCCATGGCCACATCGTACGAAGGCCATCATCCTGATATCCATGACTGTCTGCATACCGTGCTACATCCATCCAGAAAATGGCCATTTTTTCGCCATACTGTGGATTGGCCAAGGCTTTATCTAGGAGTTTTTCATAAGTTTTAGCATTAGGTGTCTTTGCAAACTCATCTTGTTGTGCTAAATTAGGAGGAAGACCAATGATATCGTGCATCATCCGCTTGAGTAAAGCTGCATCGTACATTACTTCAGATGGCTGCAAGTCATTTTCCTGTAGCTTTTGGACTATGAAACGGTCGATTTCATTATTAGCCCATGTTGACTTCACATCGGGAATTGGTGTTGCTTTTAATGGGATAAATGACCAGTGTTTTTGATATGGAGCTCCATTTGTGATCCATTTTTCGATCAGAGAGATTTCATCGGAAGTTAATGACAGATTAGATTCTGGCGGCGGCATCATATAGTATGGATCTTTGGATGTGATGCGCAGGAATACATCTGATTTTTCAGGGTGACCCGCCACGATACCATATTTATCCTTAAAATCTTTTAGTGCCGCAAAAGCCCCTTCTTCAGAATCTAATCTATATCCTGATTTACGTTTATTAGCATCCGGACCATGACATTTAAAGCACTTGTCAGAGAGAATGGGGCGAATGTCGGTATTATAAGAAATTTCTGTTTTGTAACTTTTTTCAGAACCACATCCTGGAACTAAATAAATCATCATTAACGTCGTGAGTACATTAAAACATTGCCTAAAAGTAGGCCTTATTATTTGAAGTAGTTGAGCGATTGTCAATTAAATTTTGCTTTAAAGTCAATATATATAATAATGTGACGTAAATATATTTATTCTTTGAATAATAATATATATTAAAACTGAAAAAGGAAATTATAAGTTTGTCTGATGAAGTTCTTAGCTGTAAATAATACTATATAGTTCTGAGAACAAACTAACTAACGAGTTTGCCTAAATGTATGATACGATAATATGGTGGTTTGGTAAATTAGATAAACATATTAAAATGATGAGTCATTCTTTTTGTACTGTCACTTTACCAATACCCGATATTCATAACCTTTCAAGTCCAAACTAGTCCCTAGGCTTACATTTTCGTTGCTTATGGCGTCTTTCCATGCACTATTCTGAATAACAGTGGGAAGCGGATAAGACTTATTGGCGCTTCGAGTATTTACCAAAACAAAGACTTCGTTTGTACCAGATTTTCTTCTAAAGGATACGATGTCATTATGGGCAAATTGTTCTAAACTGCCATTTCTCAATGCAGCATTGGATAATCGGATAGCAATTAGTTTTTTGTATGTTTTTAGCATGTCGGGATTTGTTTTCCAATCTATTGGTGACTTGCTAAAAAATGGCAATTTTACAGGGCAGCCTACTTCTTGACCATTATAAATAAGCGGAATACCTCCCATGTAGGCGGTAGCCACAAAAGCCGCCAAAGATCCATTTTTGCCACCGAAAAGACCAAGTGGTGTGTCGTCCCATGCGCATTCGTCATGATTGGACGTGAATCGTAATCTATGTGTTCCTGAAGGTATGCCAGCATATTCTGATTGGTGGGCAGCGAGAAACTCAGATGCAGACTGATTGGATTTAAAAATAGATTTTGCCTTACTAAAAAACTCCCATCCAAAATTGATCTCAAATCCAGCATTGAAATGATCTTTGCGAGCACCTTCTGCCAGCATGATAATGTCTCGATTAGGTATCTTGCGAAGTGAATCTATAGCTTGTTTCCAAAATGAAAAAGGTACAAAATCTGCTGCATCGCATCGGAACCCATCTACATTGGCCTGAAGTACCCAATGTTTCATTGCTTTGATCATTTCTTGGCGCATTTCCATATTGTCAAAATTAAGGTCAGCTACGTCTTGCCAGTTGGTACCAGCGGGAGAAATGATATTTCCATTAGCATCTTGTGAGTACCATGTTTTATTTTGAATCCATGGATTGTCCCATGAAGTATGATTGGCTGCCCAGTCCAGGATGACAGCAATTTTTCTTTTATGAGCTTCTGTAACTAACGTTCTCAATTTTTCGAGATTACCATATTCAGGATTTACTTCTGTGAAATTCTGGATACAATAAGGTGAGTTGACCGTTTTTATTTTACCGATAGGATGAATCGGCATCAACCATATGACATTAACGCCAAGATCTTTTATAGAATCTAGTCGTGGCATAATACCTTCAAAATCGCCAGATACACTAAATGCTCGTTCGTTTATTTCATACATGACAATATCAGCAGTAGCGGGAATTTCAGCCAAAGGTGTACCGTATTGATTGGGGTCGTTTTGCTCTAAAGGTGTGTCGGTGGGAGTTGGCTCTGATTTTTGGCAACTGAGTAAAAATGCAAAAGATAATAGTAGAAATGTATGATGCAAGAAGTTATTGAAAAGCATGTTTTTGATTTATATCAACAAAAGTACACAAATAATACAAGAACTTTATGATGTCGCCAAAAACAATTTTCATGTTTATTGGGTTCTAACATCATATTTTAAAAATCAATCAAAAAACAAACTAAATGTCAAGTCCAACTAAAATAACAGTTAATGCTAATGGGTCGCTAAAGGTGGAAGGCGATTTTATCATCACTGACGCATCAGGTACTGAATATGGTCTAATGGGAAGAACGACAGTAGGTATCTGCCGTTGTGGTCTTTCTAAAAATAAACCTTTTTGTGATGGTGCGCATAATGGCCATTTCGAGCACGTTGCTGTAGCATTTAATTTACCACCGAAGAAAGTATAGGTTCAATTGTAATCTTAGTTTTTTAAAATCATAATATTTACACGTATTACTACTAAGTCATCAGATATTTTGTACTTGTTTTTTAGATTTCAAAACCACCTTAATTTGATGACTTAGTAGTAAAATAATTGTGAAATAACTATTTATCCTAGTATGGACTCAATTTTATTTAATTCTACAGCATCAAAAGATAGATTATTTAAAGAGCCCAAATTGTCTTCTAATTGGGCAACACTACTCGCACCTACGAGTACGGATGTGACTCTCTGATCTTTAAGCAACCATGCTATCGCCATTTGGGCAAGAGATTGATTTCTTGACTTAGCTATGTCATTTAGTTTTTTGATTTGTGATACTAGTTCTTTGGTGATATGATTTGACTGCAATGCTCCATGAGATTTAGAAGCACGTGAATTTTCTGGTATACCTTTTAAATACTTATCGGTCAGTATACCTTGAGATAGAGGCGAAAAAGCAATACAACCTATACCTTTTTGATCTAATACTTGCATAAGTTCTCCTTCTACCCATCTGTCTAGCATGGAATATTTTGGCTGGTGGATCAGACAAGGTGTACCCATTGATCTCAGAATATTGGCAGCTTTAGTCGTTTGTTCGGCATCATAACTTGAGATTCCAGCGTATAATGCCTTTCCTTGTTGGACGGCGGATGCTAAAGCGCCCATGGTTTCTTCCAAAGGCGTATTTGGATCAAACCTATGTGAATAAAAAATATCCACATAATCCACTTCTAACCTCTTCAGGCTTTGGTCAAGGCTAGAGAGTAAATACTTTCTTGATCCCCATTCGCCATAAGGTCCAGGCCACATCAGATATCCTGCTTTTGTCGAAATAATGAGCTCATCGCGATAACCCTTAAAATCTTTTTTAAGAATGGCACCTACATTACTTTCGGCAGAACCTGGTGGTGGACCGTAATTATTTGCAAAATCAAAATGTGTTATACCTTTGTCAAATGCTTTATAAACTATGTTTTTGTAAACGGATGCATCATCTACATCTCCGAAATTGTGCCAAAAACCAAGTGAAATTAATGGGAGTTGGAGGCCACTTTTACCGCTTCTACGGTATGGCATATGGTGGTATCTATCAGTAGCAGGCGTGTATGACATGTGTATGTGTTTGTATAAGTTGTAATCCTTTTTTCAACAAAAAAATTATATAATAGTTTTTTTGCCAAACTTGTGGAAATCATTTCTAAATTCATTAGGTGTCTTGCCTTTTTTTGCCTTAAAAACTCGGTTAAAGTAAGACAAATTTTTAAACCCACAATTGAATGCTATTTCTGAGACTGTAGCATATGAGTCAATAAGTTTTCTTGAAGCTTGACCAAGTCTTATTTCATTCAATAAATCTACAAATGTTTTACCAGTTCTTTTTTTAATAAATCTACTGAAAGAAACTTCGGTCATACTAACAGCTTTTGCTATCTGACTATGTGTGATATCTGTATCATAATGGTCGTGCAAATATTTTAGAATTGCGTCGAGTCTATCTCCTTTTTGGTTAGTCATAGATTCTCTATAGACATCATTGCTCAGCAGTACCATATCGCTAGACACAGAGAGTTCATGAAGGATGGTGAGCAGTTCGATGACCGAATAAAAGCCTTTATTAGAGGTAATAGAAATAATTCTGTCTTTGATTTTTTCTATGGTTTCTTTTCCGAATAATACGCCACATGCCGCTTTTTCTATAAGGTCTTTGACGTAAAATAATTGGTTACGCTGTAGCAAATTAGGGTCTAATAAATCTTTGTGAAATTGGATAGTGATTTCAAAAATCTTTGGTGTATTTTCTTTATATTTATACTTGTGAGTGAGCCACGCGTGAGGGACATTACTACCTATAAGAACAAGTTCCATATCTTCGATTTCACCTATATGGTCACCAACGACTCTTTTGACACCTGAACCATTTAAAATTAAATTGAGTTCAAATTCTTCATGGCTATGCACAGGGAAATCAAACTCTATCTTTTCTCTGGCAAAAAAGATAAAACAATCATATTGTGTGAGCGGTGTGACTTCTTTAAAATACTCTGCCATTTTTTATTGGTACACTTATATTTTTTTGTTTTCAAACGTTTAGAATATCAACTGTATGCAACGATATTACTTTTTATGTTAACTCAATAAAGATGCTGTGATGATTAAAAGCATAAATATGATATATTTCTGCCAATCTAATAACATCATTATTAAGAAACTGATAAAAATCGACTAAATATATTATGCGACTATTCTAAAAGTTGGATGCTCAAAAAAATATATTTTATGGAATTGGTTATTTCTCTTACGTTAAATGTGGATCAATATAAGGCTGAATGATTCGTTCGTGAAATCAGATAGGCTTATGTATGATCCCAAAAACTAAAAATTTAACTGTCTATTTTGTAGCTTTGCATTCAAATAAATTAATTGTAAATGATCTCCGCAGTAGGTATTCAAAAATCATATGGTGATGTAAAGGTACTCAAGGGTATAGATTTGAATATACCTCAAGGAGAAATCGTCAGCATCATAGGTAAGTCTGGAGCTGGCAAAAGTACACTTTTACACATTCTAGGTACATTAGATTTAGCAGATGCTGGTGAACTCATCATTTGTGATGAAAAGATTTCCACCTTCAATGAGAAGAAACTAGCAAAATTTCGAAATGAAAATATTGGCTTTGTATTTCAATTCCACCATTTACTCCAGGAGTTTAATGCGTTGGAAAATGTCTGTATTCCAGGTTTTATAGCAGGAAAAAATGCAGCCGATGTAGAAAAAAAAGCGAAGGAACTTTTAGACTATTTAGGTCTTGGCGATAGAATGACCCACAAACCAGCACAATTGTCTGGTGGGGAGGCTCAGCGAGTGGCAGTAGCACGATCACTAATAAATAATCCAGCAGTGGTTTTTGCAGACGAACCGACAGGTAATCTTGACAAAGCTAGTTCAGAAGTTTTGCACCAATTGATCAATCAGTTACGGACTGATTTTAACCATACTTTTGTTATAGTCACTCATAATGAGGAACTAGCCAAAATGAGCGACAGAACGATCACCATAGAAGATGGTAGGATAAAGTAGGTGCTGTTCTATCTTCCTAAATTCCTCTACATCCTACTATATTAAAATAATTTTATATATTTGCAGCTTCAACCATTGACTTCGTTACTGCATGGATATAAATAAGGATAATTTGAATGCTGGTACAGACCCACAAGGCGGCGAGTTAGTCACCCTAAGTGGCATGTATAAGGAGTATTTTTTGGATTATGCTTCTTACGTAATTTTAGAGCGGGCCGTACCTGATATAGATGATGGTCTCAAGCCTGTGCAGCGTCGTATACTGCATGCTATGAAGGAAATGGATGATGGTAGATTTCATAAAGTGGCAAATATCATTGGTCAGACCATGCAGTATCACCCACACGGTGATGCCGCCATAGGCGATGCTCTTGTCAATATGGGCCAAAAAGACCTACTAATTGATTGTCAGGGAAACTGGGGAGATGTCCGTACAGGAGACTCAGCAGCAGCGCCTAGATACATAGAAGCACGACTGACTAAGTTTGCACTAGAAGTATTGTTTAATCCGCAGACGACAGAATGGCAACTTACTTACGATGGTCGTAAAAAGGAACCTATCACTTTGCCGGTAAAATTTCCATTGGTGCTTTCACAAGGTGTAGAAGGTATCGCAGTAGGCCTCTCCACCAAGATTCTTCCACATAATTTTATCGAACTTATTAAGGCATCTATTCAGATACTCCAAGGCAAAAAACCAAAAGTTTATCCTGATTTCCAGACAGGTGGTATGGTCGATGTCACCGATTATCAAGATGGTCATCGTGGTGGTAGGGTAAAAATCAGGGCTAAAATCCAACAATTTGACAAAAGTACACTCAATATTGTAGAGTTGCCTTTCGGAGTTACGACCAATACCCTGATAGAATCTATCCTTAAAGCCAACGATAAAGGACAAATCAAAATCAAAAAAGTCCATGACAATACGGCCAAAGATGTAGAAATACAATTGGAGCTAATGCCTGGCGTTTCTCCAGATGTTACTATCGATGCATTGTACGCATTTACAGATTGTGAAGTCTCCTATTCGCCCAATGCATGTGTCATTGTAGATAATAAACCTTTGTTCCTTTCTGTCACTGAAATCTTGGAAATATCTACTTTCCAGACCAAAGATTTGCTTCGCAGAGAGCTAGAAATCAAAAAAGGCGAACTTGAAGAAAAGTGGCACAACGCTAGTTTAGAAAAAATATTCATAGAAAACAGAATATATCGTGATATAGAAGAGTGCGAAAGTTGGGAAGATGTCATCACGACCATAGATATTGGGTTAAAAAAATATGTAGCTACGCCTTCAGATCCTTTGGTAGGCGCTGATAGTAGATTACAAATGATGCGCGATATTACGGAAGATGACATCGTCAGATTGACTGAAATCAAGATCAAACGTATCTCCAAATATAATACTTTTAAGGCAGATGAAATGATGGCCAATTTGCTTGCTGAGTTAGAGCAGGTAAAATATGACTTGGAACATTTGACAGAATTTGCCATTGCTTATTTTGAGCGGTTATTAGAAAAATATGGTAAAGGAAGAGAGAGACGTACCATCATTACTTCATTTGATACAATAGAAATCAAAGAAGTCGTAGCAAATAATGCAAAACTTTATGTCAATCGTGCTGAAGGATTCATAGGCATGGGCATGAAAAAAGACGAATTCGTTTGTGATTGTTCAGATATAGCGGATATCATTGCGTTTACTCGCGATGGTAAGTTCAAAGTAGTAAGGATTGCCGATAAGGTTTTTGTGGGCAAAGACATCATACATACCGCCGTATGGCTCAAGTCTGATGATCGTACGACCTACAACCTCATATATCTAGATACTAAGAGTGGTAGATCTTATGCCAAAAGGTTTAACGTAACGGCGATCACTAGAGATAAGGAGTATGACCTCACACAAGGTGAAAAAGGATCCAAACTTCTCTATTTTACTTCCAATGCTAATGGTGAGTCAGAGATCGTAAATGTGCAGTTATCACAAGGATCTACAGCCAAGAAAAAAGTATTTGACTTTGATTTTGCGGATCTTGCCATCAAAGGTAGGACTTCTCAAGGCAATGTCGTTACCAAGTATCCTGTCCGCAAGATTACCCAAGTATCCGTAGGTAAGTCTTCTCTTGGTGCCATGCAAATTTACATGGATGAAGTCAGCGGAAAACTCAATCAAGACGAACGTGGCAAGTACCTTGGTGCTTTTGACACAGGCAGCAAATTGCTAAGTATCTATAAAGATGGTAGTTACGAAATCAACGAACTAGATCTCAATAAAAAATATGATGTGAATAATATTGTCGAAATAGGCAATTACACAGAAGATACCGTGATTTCAGCTGTTTATTTTGAAGGAGAGAAGGGAAATACCATGGTTAAAAGATTCAGAATAGAGACCAGTACGTACGACCAGAAGTTTGTATTTTTACCAGAAACAGCAGGTACTAAACTATATTTTGCATCCATGGCTAAATCTCCAAAGATTAAATATAGTTACAACGTAGGTAAAACCAAAGAAGAAAAAGAAGTCGCTCTGACTGAATTTATAGATGTGAAAGGTTGGAAAGCCTTAGGGAATAGATTGGTTGATGCCAAGCTTTTGAAAGTGGATATCATTGAGACTGCTGAAGTCATAGAAGATGCAGAAACAGATGTCAATGATCAGGAAGTCGATATTATTTCTGAAGAAGTGCAAATTGTAGAAGATACTCAAGAGAACAGTACCACTGAAATCATCGAACCTAAAATCGAGAATCCAACTGAGAAAGAATCAAAACCCAATTCAGGTTTGAAACCGGGTGATACGATAGAGTTTGATTTTTAAAGTCGTTACTTTTTAGCCACTAAGATCACTGGAGTTTAGTAATAAGGTCACTAAGGTTAAGGTATTTCTTAGCTAAGTGTTGTTCATTGAAGTTTATTGTTTCCTTAGTGGTAAGCATAATTCAATTTTCAACCACTAAGATCGCTCGAGTTTAGCACTAAGGTCACTAAGGTGATGGTATTTCTTAGCTAAGTGTTGTTGAGTTAAGTTCTTTGTATCCTGAGTGGTAAAACAAAATCCAA
>JBGSOH010000408.1:0-2434 GCA_041739205.1 Saprospiraceae bacterium | reverse complement strand
TAAAATCAAAAGAAATAATTTTTTCATCACTTTCTATGGCTACTTGCCAAGTGGCACCATTGTCTTCAGATGCATAAATTATTCCTTTAGTATCATTAATTACATTAAAAAGTTTACCATCATTACAATATAAATTAAATGAACCAGGATTAAACTGAAAAGTGTTTAATTCATTTCCTGATTTATCAATATAATGTCCTCTACTAATGACATCTACATAATAAATATTACCATTAGGCAATGGTTGAATATCTACTATTCTTTCTCTGTTGCCGGTCACATCTGTCCATGTCATACCATCATCATTAGAGAAAGAAATACCACCTTTATCACCTCCTACAGCAACATTTTGCTCATATGATCCTATGGCCACAAAATCTTCTAACCTTCCATTTTGCAATTCCCAGTTTTCGCCATGATCAGAAGAATGTAAAAACTTTAACGAATTACCAAACGCATAAATTTTTCCATCACCACGAACACTATATCCCTCGATTCCATTGATCATTTTTTCCGTAAATGGTAAGATATTATAAGTGGTACCTCCATCTTTTGTTATAGTAACATTCCTTTCGTTAAAAAATACAAAATGATCTTCATTAATAATCAGTGGGATATAACTAAATGTAGTCGGATGATTTATTTCGTCAAATGTTATGCCTGCATCTGATGATGTAAACACTGTATTATCTAATAAGCTTAAGATCAATAACCCATCTTTATAATCCATGCCGATGATATTGCTTTGAAATATCCCCATGGTATCAAAAGTGGCAACATTGTCCAATGACCTTATCAATGTTTTCCCAGCAGCACAAAACAAAGTTTTATCTTCGAGTTCGTAATTTGATGCTGGCAAACCTACCACTTTATTCCATGAAATCAAATCTTTGCTAATCGCACATGCACCTCTGCTCAAAAAAAGAAAATCGCCATTTTCTAGTTGGATTATCGACCTTCTCAAACCATCTGTAGGAATGCCCACATAACTGAAAGGTTGGAATGTAAGCCCGCCATCATCTGACCTGAATGCGCCATAAGTACCCGAGATCAATATTTTTTTTGGGTCATTGTCTATGAATATTATATTGTTTTGAGAAGCCATACCAGCTATCTCTATATACGTCCAAGAATTGCCATGATCTGTAGATCTCATGATGCCATCACACCTTAGCAAAGCTATAGCCAAACCTGAATCATGAAATACTATTTGGTCAATAGAAGACACATACTCACTTGGATATACTTGTTCAAACTGTCCATAAGAACTTGTATGAATGCCCAAAACAAATGTAAAAAATGTAAGTATTTTTAGAAGAGTTGATTTAAATTGGTTCATCTGTCTATTTTTTATTTGATTAAAATATTTAATTCAAGGAGTCGTCAATTAAGGTTGATTTTTGTTTTAATTTCAGTCAATGTCTTTTTGATCCATTCATTTTGGTCATCTAGTTTAGCAGACATTTCTTTATTATTTGTCTCAACTTCATTCAATTTTGATTGAAGGTTTTCAATTATTTTTTGTTGCTCTTGAATAGCTTTGACCAGCACAGGGGTAAGTTTTCCATAATCCATGCTCCAAAGATCAGTTGCTTCGTCGATTGGTTTGTCCACAATTTCTGAAACAATAGTGTGCATTTCTTGGGCGATAAAGCCTATTTCATGTGTATAATCTTCTTTGACTTTCAATCCTTCTTTTTCGAAAGTACTACTATGATGATTGTATTGAACTGGTCTTAATGCCATTACTTCTTTTAGTCCATAATCTATGTTTGTAATATTTTTTTTGACTCTAGCATCACTATAATCAGACCAAGATGTTGCTCTAGCGTGTCCGAAGGCAAGGGTAGCATTGTTTTCTATTTGTAACCTATAAGTAGGGTTTGAAACGCCCATACCCATCTGATTCAAAACAAAAACATCATCTGCTGAACCAGTTGGTCCCGGGTCTCCGTAATTTCCACCTAAAGAAATACTACCATTATCGTATATGCGCATTTTGTGGAACCATTGGCCTGTATTCTCATTGCATCTGTGCCAATGTCAGCGTTGGCATGCAGTGCAGCTAATGGTGCAAGAGCGCCAACAACAAGCCTTTCGGAGATAATGACATCACCATCTCCTTGTAAACTAAGAACATCTCCACCGTCAGAATTAAAAATATTGAATCTCGAATCAGCAGCTACATCATTAGGTCTAGAAGCCAAGGTCCAAAATGATGTGTGTTGAGCATTTTTCATAGTAAGCCTAGCATAGTCATATTCTGATTCATTAATTAAGATATGCGGATTGGTCAATGAACTATTTCTTTCTACATGCACAAGAGCTTCAGGAGCAACATTGCCTATTCCAACATAACCACTTTTCAGAATTGTCATTGCATTTTTTCGAGTGGCTACCGTTTGGCCTATACCAACTTCCATGATGGGATCCA
>JBGSOH010000407.1:0-2875 GCA_041739205.1 Saprospiraceae bacterium | reverse complement strand
GTTATGTTAAAGGAGTCTTAACGATTTATAGCGCAATCGGTCGATATGTTAAAGGAATTGGCAATTCTATCAGAGATGGCTGTCGTTTTGTCAGAAATTATGCAAAAAATCTATTTTCCGGCGCGAGTTCTATCAGTCGTGTCGCTAGTTCTATCAGTCATGTCGCGAGTTCCGTTAAATAAGTCTTAAAATATTGGTTATTATGGTGCTTTTTTATGTTAAAATCTATAGAAGACGGATGTTTTCCTTTTCTATTTTTTCCTTTTCAACCATCAAATCTAAAAAACTATTGATGTGTGCTTCCTTTAGTGCCTGATATGTTTTCCTATCTTGATTAGATCGTACTGCCATTTCATATTTTAGTTCTTGGTACTGCAATCGAGCCCACTCGTTTTTGCGCATAAAATCCCTAGTTAAAAGATGTCTTTCTAAAGCTGCGCTTTGAAGTGGACATACATACAAGTGATGCTGAATGGTATCCAATATTTCATCCATATAGTTTTGATTTCTTTTGAATACTTCTCTATCAGCTATACCTTGGTTGCCGTGGTGATCATACCCTAGTTTTTCTAATCCTGATTTGATTACTTCAAACTCATCGGGTGTATGATAGATGATATCTATATCTATGATGGGTTTTGCATCTAGCAGTGGTACTGAAGTGCTTCCGACATGATCTATGGAATATGTGTCGACACCAAGAACGTTTTCGATTTTAGCTTTAATGCTATGGAATTGTGTGATCCAATCGGATGTGTATTTTGCTAGAAGCATGTTGAATATCCAATTTTTATTTATGTATATTATGACTGAACAGGGTAGTAGTCTTGATATCTGGTACTATGGATTCTATGAATTGTGTGAGATCACCACGGAATGTATGTTTTGTAGCATTGCCGAGTTTATATCTGCCGTTGATATTATCTAAATATTGTGCCGTTGTCATCATAAAAATTAGCTTGATGGAGTGCCAAAGATATAAAATATAATGGGAAAGATGTATAGGAAAAAGGAGCATAGCTCTGGCATCTTTGTAGAAAACGAAAATAGATGAATGAGTAGGAGCGTAGCCCTGGCATCTTGGATGTTCCCCAGCTTTTTAAGATTACAGGGTTTCGCCCCTAAATCTGGTGTGGGTACATGGTTGCTACAAAGATTACAGGACTACGTCCCTATACAAATAATGGTTGTTCAATGCCTCCGAAAATAGCAGCATAGCTCTGACATCTTTGTAGAAAACGAAAAAAGATGAAATAAGAAAGGCGTAGCCCTGACATCTAGATTTGATATAATGATTCATGAATTTACGGGGATTGCGAATAACGAATGATACATTCATAAAATATGATAAGGCAGTTGCATTAATACCTTTAGATAACTTATTTTAAATGGTATTTTATTATTAACATTTTAATCTTACATTTACCACTCAAAGTAAACAACCGTTTCATATAAAAAATGAAAATACACGAATTCTACATACAAAAAGTATTAAGAATCAATATTGGATAAATTGTTAATTACACGCAAAAGGCAAAGAGTTTATAGCAGCATCTTTTTCTGCGTCTGCAAATAAGCAATGAATTTTTTATTTACTTTGTGTTGGGTAATCAGGTATCATACCTATTATGTCGCCTCGCTACATTTTAACAAAACGTAATGTCTGAGAGGCTCGATCGTTGGTCAGTTTTAATAAATAGTCTCTTTTACTTAAAAATTCCAAACAAATTATATTTGATTGTACGTTACCAGAGTGAACAAGTTTACCCTCCGTGGTCCATACTTCATACTGATTTGGTATTTTAGCATTCGCCGTTGATGTTTGTATGTTCAGTGTGATACAATCGATTACTGGATTTGGACTGATAGATATACTGGTATTTTGCGGTAAGTTTTCTGTGGAAGAAATGGACTCAAATTGATATGACCACATATCTTTTCTATCAAAATAATTAGTGGTGCTACCAGCCACTGTATAAACCGTATCTCCCACAATAAAAGTGCCTGGAGCCCAACGACTGCCCCCTGGTACTGAAGTGAGTTGCTCCCACATGTCGTTTGTAGGATCATACTCCCAAAATTCACCAAATTCCAATAATTGGTGATCCTCGCCTTCTCCATGCAAAACATAACCTTTCCCATTGTAGCTAAACTGAGTCCCGGCCACCCTAGCTTCACCTGGAAAATCATTCAATCGGGTCCAACTAGCGGATTCGGTATCGTATTTGTAAAAATCTTTATAAACAACCCATCCCTCTACTTCAATACTGCCGTGTCCCATTCCGACATATACATCTTTTCCAATAGAAAAATAAAAAGGATGGTGTCTATTGTAAGATGGGAAATCTGGTAATTGTTGCCATGTATCGGATATGATATCATAAGCCCAAAAATCATTCAGGTTACCCGTTCGATTATTACCTAAGCCTACATAAATTTTGCCGTTAGTTACTGCAAAAGCTGGATGCAATCTAGGTTCGCAAGGACATGCTGCCAACTCTTTCCATATTTCTTGATCAGGATCATAACTCCACAAATCATTCAAAGGATCGTCGCCGATACCGAAACCAATGTATCCTTTCCCATCGTAAGCAGCACCATAAGAAAATCCTCTTTTTTCTCCAGGAAAGTCAGGGAGCGTAACCCATTCATTCACTTGGGCATTGTATTGGTAAAAATCATTTTCAGGGCCGAGGTCAGTACCGCCTGTTAATAGATAGCCATATTCTCCGATGGAAAATGTCACTGGATGATTTCTGGAAGGGGCATCATCTGGCAAGGAAGCTTTTTGAACCCACTCTTGGCCAGATACCTGTGAACAAATAAGGAAAATGATACCAAACTTAAGTAAACGCATTGTTATAATATTTTTAAT
>JBGSOH010000380.1:0-3843 GCA_041739205.1 Saprospiraceae bacterium | reverse complement strand
GAGGTAGATTTAGTAACTAATTAAAAAACCATACCTTCCTACTACCTATCCATCCATTTTTTGAATTCGGGACTCTTGAGCCTGCTGATATCGATCTCTAGTTTATGATTAGGTTCGTGCAGTTTGACCAGCAATTTGGAGTTTTCTAGAGGTTTGACGGTATGTATGTAATCGATGTTTATGATATATTGACGATTTGCGCGGTAAAACTGTTTTGGGTTTAATAATTCTTCTATTTCTTCTAGTGTTACATAATCTATCATGTATCTTTCACCGCTTGTCATGTACACAAAATTTACTAGGTCTTTGCAGAAGCAAACGATGTCTTTGGCATTAATGGGCATCCACTGATTGCGCACATTGACTATAAATTTTTCTTTATATCTAGAAGCTGCATTGGGATTTGTGATGGATTGTATCAAGCTATTGATATCCGCTGAGATTGGGTCTGTTTTTTGGATTTGTTTCCTACATTTATCTATGGCATTGGTTAAGTCTTGATCATTGATAGGTTTTAATAAATAATCAATACCATTTACTTTAAATGCTTGGATAGCGTACTCATCATATGCCGTGGTAAATATTACCGGACAGTTTAAATCAAAATCCTTAAAGATATCAAAACTGACGCCATCACTGAGTTGGATATCCATAAACAAGAGATCGGGTTCTGCGTTTTGACTAAACCAACGGCGGGCAGTCTTGAGACTAGGTAAAACTTCCATGACAGTAATGTCTGGAGCTACTTTTTTGATTTTTTTTAATAGCACATTGGCTATTAATTCTTCGTCTTCTATAATTAAGGCTTTCATGATATTTACTTTAGATTAAGGGTATTTTTAAACAAAAACTATCTTCCGTTTCTTCTATTTTGATGGGTTTTTTAGTCAGGTATTTATACAAAGTGATAAATTGGATAAGACCTTTTTTATTGGACGTTTCTACGACGTTCTTTTTCTGGTTATTATTTTTCACCACAATATAATCTTGCTCGATATAGATGTCAATAATCAATGGTGATTCTATGTCGATGATATTATGTTTAATGGCATTTTCTATCAAGTTTTGCAAGGTGACCGGGGCAATTTTATAATGCATAAATTCTTCATCAATGTCAATATTAACCTGAAGCCCATTCTTAAATCTAGTTTGCTGTAAATTGATATACAACGCTGCAAACTGTATTTCATCTTTGAGATTTACCGTTTCGCTGTCTCCATTTTTAAGAATGTACCGATAGATACCAGACATTTGTTCCAGAAATGAACCTGCAAGTTCTTGGTCAGTATCGATGAGACCTGATAGAGATGTCAATGAATTGAAAAGGAAATGAGGATTGAGTTGTTGTTTTAGACTTTCGTACATGACGATTGTTTTTTCTTTTTCTAGCAATTGGGATTTGCTTTCCAGAAGAAACAATTTTTCTTTTTGTGACATTCTATAATGATAAAAAAAATAGATCATGGCTGCCAAAGTAATGAGTAAAAGACCATAAAACCATTTAGTTTTATAGAATGGTGATCTGATGGTAATATGGATAACTTTTTCGTCAGATTGCCAGACGTTATTTTTACCTTTTGCTATCAATCGAAAGGTATAAGCCCCAGGAGATAAATTGTTATAATTGGCTTCGTTGCTGATAGATGCTTGTATCCATTTTTCGTCTGAACCTTCTAGTTTGTATTCAAATTCATGTGGATAGGTAGCCGCATCGACCAACAATCCAAAGGTAAATCTCAGTGAATTCTCATCTGGACTTAGGGATAGACTAGAAAGTGACGACAGAAAATATTCCTTTCCAGAAGCATTTAATACATTCAATTGTGGTGCCTTGATTTTTGGTACAAGCCGTAAATTTTCTGCATAAAATTCAAACATATCATTACCGATGCTGCCCATGATTACACCATCTTTCCTTTTTATGGACCAGTTAAAATAATTAAGGTCATGCTCCGAGTATGGAATAGTAAAATTGATAAAGCTATTTTGGGTCGGATTGAAGACAGATACTTTATTAAAATATAAGGTCCAGATATTTCCTAGATCATCTGCTTTTATGCTATGCATGTGGTTGTCTGACAAACCATTCAATTCATCCCAATAGCGGATTTCTTTGCTCTTTGGAATGTACCGATATAAACCAACCCCTTTATTATTGATCCATATGTTGCCTTCAATGTCCATATCTGCATCATGTATATAGCCACCAGCTTCTGAAGTAGAATTTTGAAGGAGGTTAATTAGACCTATTTTATGATCATCATCTAAAGATGCAATATAATCATTGTTTAGTGTCCAAAAAAGTGACTGATGTGGCTTCCAGAGCAGGTGATTAATATCCATTTTTATATCTGGCTTCAATGGTACGTTTTGGGTAGATATCACATCTGAAAAACCATATATTTTACTCATTACTACCAACTTATATCCATCCGTCAAATATAAAAAAGAATCTACTTCTATAAAGTTATGGATGACTAAGTCTGAATATTTCGAATGTAAAATCTGCCATGGTTCAAATTTATTTGTGGATTTATTTAATATCCAAGCACCGTTGCTTGATGTAAGAATAGTTTGGCTATCATAAAAACCAATTTTTATGATATTGCCGATTGTCTGGCCTTTTTTATTCTTGAAAGCATTTAGTAAAGGGTACGAAATAACCTTTTTGGTTTTTGGAAAATACTGAAACAATTCTGTTCGGGTGGTCAATATCCACCAACTCAAGTCAATAGGATCTTCTTCAATCAAGTAAATAGATGAAGTCAAAAGTGCAGGTATTTTTTGTGGAAGATTACATGCTTTATAAACATATTTTCCCGGGTTACACAATGATATGCCATTGGTTGTGCCAAGCCAAATAGTTCTGTTTTCATCTTCGAAACCTGTCCAGAAAAAATTAGCTGCAACGCTAGTTTTATTTGTTACATCACTATTTATTTTTTCAATTTTATTTTGATTGTCTAAATCAATAGTGAGTATGTCAAAACTCCAAATGCTCAACCATAATTTGTTATGGCTGTCTTCCAGGATGGTAGATGCCCTCGCTTCAGGTGCTTTGTTTTTGATGCTTATTTTTTGTAGTATAATTCTCGTTTTTGGGTCAAAAGAGATCACTTCTTTGGCATCATTGTCACAAAACCAGAAATAACCTTTTTTTGATCTCGATAAGGCTGATGTGTTCCTTTGCTCAAATAATAAATTACTTTGATTAAAAGCGCCTTGAAGCTTTTGTTTTACATTGTCATAGTATAAAATTCCACCTTTAGTTGCCATCCAGATACCATCATTAAGTTCATCTCTTAACATTCTATTTTTACCTAATGAAAACCAATCGATAGAATCAAGTGATTGGGTTGTTTTTATTAGTAGTTCAAAAGCATTGGTTTGTCTATTAAGTTTGATGAGACCTATGGTCGTTGACGCATAAATATCTCCATTCTTATCACATTGAATATTGGAAATGCTGTTGTCGTAAGCTTCTTTTGGAGCATAATATGTTTGGAACTCGTTTTTAACGGGTGAATAAGCAAAGATACCATTTCCAGTGCCACCCCAAATATTACCGCGATTATCTTCGCACAAACAATGTATCGTGTTATTCGGTATAGAGTTTTGGTCTTTTTTCTTTTTGAAGGTATAAAAGTGCGAGCCGTCAAATCTATTTAGACCGTTCTGTGTGCCTACCCACAAGATGTCGTGTTTGTCTTTAAGGAAACTGAATACTATGTTGTTTTTTAAACCATCTTTTTCACTCAAGTGATTAAATATATCACCTTGTTCCTGACCATAAGTGGGAAGCAATGTGAAACACATAAATATGATGTAAATTATCTTTGCCAT
>JBGSOH010000366.1:0-2329 GCA_041739205.1 Saprospiraceae bacterium | reverse complement strand
TCATGGATTTCATAGGCCCCATCAAGCCAACTCACACTCGGTCGTATGGGTGTTTTTGCTTCGCCTACTACTACAGGAATCCCATTGATAAAAAGTACTACATCTGGTATTTTAGTTTCACGATGATGGATACGAAACTGATTGGTAATAGTGTAGCTATTTTGCATCAGGTCATCAAAATCAAATATCTTGATAGGTACATGACGATTGTTATCTCCAAAAGGCATGGTCTTGTCACCACTCATCCACTTAAAAAACTCCTCATTCGCTTTAACTAGTCCTACTTGATTGACAGAGATCAAGATGGCTCGCAATTTATAGATCACTTCATCGGCCAAGGCTGGGTTCAATGATATCTCAGGATTTAACCGAATCAAAGCGTCTTTCAGATCTTTCTCAATAAGTACTTCATTGACAGACCTATTAAGTTCTGTTGCAGATTTGTATTGCCATTGTGCACCGTAAGGTTCTTTGGGCTCACTGATATCCAATGTATTTAGATTGGTACCAGTCAGCTGATATATGATGTAGTGTTCTACACTATTGAGTTCGTTAAAGGCCATCGGTATTCATTTTATTCTGCGTCCTTTTTTGTTTTGGCTATTTAGGAATCTCTATTTAGAAAAATATTAATTTGACAGTTAAATCATTTTCTAACGAAAAATTCAATCTCTGACAAAAGTAAACAAAAATTGCAATACCAGAAAAAAATCTTATATTGGTATCTCAGTTATTAGATAATGGTTATTAATCACTTTTATACCTAAACAATAGGAATTAAATTTGACAACATCAGCTATAGATATTGAACAATCATAGTCTTCGTTATCTTGCAATACAACTTTCTCACTTATTTCGTGAGGAGTGCCGAGTACATCAAACAAAACCAAAAAGTCTTGAGTAATAATTTGAGTAATGGGACTAATATTCTTTACAACAATTTGTATTTTTTCTGCATCAACTGAAAGTGAAATTTGGAATTCCTTTGTAGTCTGAACATCATGGAAGTCAAACCACTCAAAATCGTACGTATGCAAATGAATCAACTTAAATATGAGTTTGTCCATAGAAGTGTAGGGATTGAACTCATATATTGGTCTGGTTTCACCATGATAGCTTTTCCTAAGTAAAACAGCACCGTTGATGGCTTCATAGACATTTGGATGATATTGATTTACATCAAAACTTTTTTTGCCGTTCTCGTATGATAAATAACCTGCTGTCACAATCCTTCCACAAACACATTTAGTTCCTTGACAATCATCTTTATGACTCTTTTGACCGCAATTAAAGTCATCCCTTCCTTGTCGGCACATGGATTTTACAAATGCGGTATCATTGGACTCAAAATGAAGAAGAATCCAATATTCAAATGCGATACTCGTAAATGAAATATTCACTTTTTTGCCAGTGATGTCATGGGAAGCAAGCTCAAACGCTTCTTCATGATTTGGATGACCATCTTTGTCAAAAACTGCCCACACTTCTGCGTATGTGTCATCTTCGAGACCCATTTGGGCTTCTCTGACGTAACGTGTGGGTTGGGCCTTATATTCATCTTCAATATCTACAAGGACTAATTCCTTTATTGGTTTTCGTAAGGAACGTTTTTTTCCGCCTTCACGAAGAGTAAAAGTTTCTTTCTCCTGCTTTTCTTCTTCTTTTGGCTTTGGTTTGATAGTAATAGAAATATCTAAATTTTCCTTAAGCAAAATATCCTTGATATGGTTAAAATAACTCGGCTCAGACCCTTCGCCTTCGCAAACGATCAATATAGTTTTATTAAATTGTCTAGTCATGAGGAGTGAATATAGACTCTATAGATTCGATCTTTGGCAAACCACCAAACTTGCCAGCCAAATACCATTTGTCAAATGGAGTATCTTCTCTCACACCATCAAAATCTTGTAATGAGTACAAATCACTAACACTTTTTTCGTCTTTTTCTGAAATCCATATTTGATCACGTCTTATCAAGTCTCGGTCTAGCAAGGTGACGTCATGTGTTGTAAATATAAGTTGTGCATTTTTAGGATTCAAATTTTTATTTTGAAAGATCATCACGATCATCTTGGTGATGAAGGGATGAAGACTAGTATCCAACTCATCAATAGCCAAAACACCACCACTCTCAAGAATACTTAATATCTTTCCTCCTAAGACATATAATGATTGTGTCCCTGTTGATTCATTGGCGAAAGGTAGGGAAGTGTCTCCGATAATTTTGTCCTTATGATAAACATCATGGATTCCAAAAACCAGAAAAGGATTATTTTCGATAGAAAACCCAAGTTCTTCATCTTCCTTGTGATTGATATCTATGGATTTG
>JBGSOH010000365.1:0-5371 GCA_041739205.1 Saprospiraceae bacterium | reverse complement strand
TTAGTGCAGTAGCTTATGCGCATAATGAATGGAGACCATATAATACACAGGACAATTATGGTCAACGAACTTCATATATAGAAGGTAGGGTAAATATCCAAAACTATTCTTTCATACCAAGAAAAAATGAGAACCAAATTGAAAGTCAACTTAAAGTGACGCGAATTTCGGGTGAAGGGAATCCCAATGTTTTTCTAGATGTTACATCAGATATGTATGACAAAATGCTGGCTAATGACTTTGATGGAAAGATAACATATCGTACTGGATTTGGTCCTTTGGTAGGTAAAATTCTTGACCCATCAAAACTAAAAGACAAAAAGTATCGTCTAGAAATTACTGGAAATTTTAATTATTCTAGACCAATTTGTACTTACGATGACGATGCTACTTGGACACTTACAAATATTACGGACAATGTTGTTGTTTTAGATAATAAACCTTTATTTTACATTAAAGAATATGTAGTAGACGAATTAGGGTTTTCAATTACTGTAGAAAACCGTCCAGAGCCAGCTACTCAAGCATCGGACATTAAGAAAGGTGGTATCGGAGCCAAAATAGACTATCTCAACCCTGATGGTCCGAAATGGTTTGGAGCAGTAACCGAAGGAGGGAAAATCCAAGGTAATATGTATGAATATATCAATCCTGCGGGTAGTCCAATGCAAGATCGCGACAACGTACTCTCAAAGCTTGGTGATGGATATTTTATACCCTTTATGTCCAGTAGACATAATGATATTCCGTTTTTCTTAAGCCCGTCAGCAAGGGAATTGATGTCAATAATGTCGGGACCCGCATTAAATAGTTTAAGATATAGAGATCTTAATAATGTGGACATCGTCATGACGAAGGACAAATCCAAATGGAGTAAGTGTATCGTTGTATAGAGTACAGCTCCTGAATTAGTAGCAGAAGGTACAATTGGCGATAGAAAAAATTTTGAGCTTAGGAGCTCACCATCAGTAGATAAAAATGGTAATCTACTAAATGATGGCACGATAGGATTTAGTTATTTCCCAGGATATGCTGTAGATATAGAAACAGGCAAAAGACTAAATATTTTTTTTGGCGAAAGTAGTCTTTATAGAGATACCATGATAAATATTAATGGTACACAAGTTGACATGAAAAGTGTTTTGAAAGATGGTGTAGCCTTAGGTGGTGATATGAATTTTAATCCTTCCTCCCAGTTAGCTATCGATGATCTTGTGATTAAGGATCCAATAACTGACAAAATACTGACAATAATTGATCCAATAGGAATAATGGCTGGTGGTCAACATTATATTTATGTTACCCGCCAAGAGTATGATGGCTGTGCTTCTTTTGCAAAAAAAATGATGAGGGGCGAAGATGGTAGTATTCCAAAAGGTTTAGACCGAGCAAAAGTTTGTACGGCAATCACTTGGACGTCATTTCCAATTTTACCCAAAGGTGCTCAACTATTACCTCTTAGCGAAGGACTTATTCCCAATGATATGATCTTGAAACTTCGTGTAGACAATCCATATGGAGAAAGTAGAAGATATGATGTTGATCGGGAAAGGGAATGTTTAACAGATGAAGATTATCCAGTGTATGAATTTGGATTTGACACAATAAATTCATTTTTAAAAGAAGAAGGAGAACTTGGCAATGTTTATTTAGCGCCTAATCCTGTTAGTTTGGGAGAATCTTCTTTTGCGTTAAAATTGTTCAATCTACCCCAGGATGTCCATGTTAGCATTATAAACATCGGTGGAAGTGTGGTCAAAACATATGGTATTACGGATGGTGTATGTAGTTTTTTATCTGGCCCAGGAGTTATGGAAACTAGATATGAGATAGAACCATATCATTTGAGCCGAGGACTCTATTTTGTACATATTAGAAATAGCAAGACAGGTGAATCCAAGACACTAAAGTGGATGGTGTTATGACAATTTCATAAAAACAGAAAGGCGATCCATCGAAATGATTTATCGCCTTTCTTCTTATTATGTGGTGGCTAAAATGAAAATAAACTATTATGGGAATACGCCCAATGTCATATAATCACTCGCTACTTTATTTAATGCGCAAATAAAGGCAGCATCTCTAAGGTTGTCTACTTTTGGATATGAATGGTAAACTTCCATGATTTGGTGATAAGAATTGATCATGGTTTCTTCCAATCCTGAACGAACTAAATCTACTTCTTCTGCACCTCGTGTGATAAATTGTTTTTCTTTTTCGTTGATAGACTTTCCTGTCAATCCTTCAAAAGTAGTCACAATATTTTTGTAAGTATTCTGGTTAAATCTCTTGTCCATACGTCCAAATCTCATGTGAGAAAGATTTTTTAACCATTCAAAATATGAAACCGTCACACCACCTGCATTACAATACATATCAGGAATGATTACACCTCCATTTTTGATAATGATATCAGCTGCTTCGGCGGTGATAGGACCATTTGCTGCTTCTGCTATAACTTTTGCTTTGACCTTGTGAGCATTTTCTTCCGTGATTACAGACTCTAAAGCCGCTGGGACCAAGATGTCACATTCTAAGCCTGCCCAATCCCCTCTATCATTCATAGTGACAGTACCTGGCATGCCTAAAATTGTACCGTTCGCTTTTCTGTAATCTAATGCTGCTTGCATATCGATACCTTTTTCGCTATACACGGTACCTTCCATTTCAGATAGACCAATGATTTTCACATCGCCTTCTTGCTGAGATATGAGACCTGTGTACGAACCCACGTTACCCATGCCTTGGATCACCATTGTTTTTCCAGCTATGCCTTTTGTAGCACCAATTCTTTTGAGTTGTGTCTCGTCATTGTATACTTCTCTGATTGCATAATAAACGCCTCTACCAGTAGCCTCTGTACGTCCGCTGATACCATTTTGACGTACTGGTTTACCTGTCACACAACCGGCAGCATCGATTTCACCACCTTTGAATGTTTGATATGTGTCGAGGATCCATGCCATCTCTCGCTCACCTGTACCATAATCTGGTGCTGGAACGTCAATACTAGGTCCTATGAAGTTCTTGCGAATCAACTCTACCGTGTATCTTCTAGTAATTTTTTCTAGTTCTTCAGCTGAGTATGCTCTTGGACTTATCTTCACACCACCTTTTGCACCTCCGAAGGGTACATCTACGATAGCACACTTGTAAGTCATCAATGCCGCTAGTGCCATGACTTCTTCTTGATCTACCAAGTGACTGAATCTGATACCACCTTTAGTAGGTAGTCTATGGTGTGAATGTTGCACTCTGTATGCTTCTATCACCTGATATGAATCGCCTATTTTCACTGGGAAATTCATTTGGTAAATAGCATTACAAACCTTGATTTGTTGTAACAATCCAGGATGAATGTCTGTGTGTGCTGCAGCCCGATCGAAGTTGCTCTGCACACTTTCAAAAAATTTTGCTTGTTTACTGCTCATTTTTAATTTGATTTTCTAATTTGGTTAGTTTACGATCTAAACGATATAATAAAATGGTTATTCCTATGAAAATAACTGCAATCACTATGACTACAGAATAAATTTTGCCTGTACTCCTTAGGAAGTCCAATGAATCTCCTTGAGCCATTAGAGGCAAGACTGCGCACAGACTAATAAAAGTCAAAGATAAAAACTTCTTCATAAATATTTCTTTATTGGTTTTTCAATAATACTTTTTCCTTCAACTTTTCGTACCTTATCAATAATTGCGACATCCATGTTCCTAGAAGTGCCAATGCTATGATAGATGGATAAAAAAACAATCTAAGCGTATTGTCTAGGTCTTCACCACCCAAGGCCGGATTTCCACCATTGCCAGGATGTAAACTGTCGGTCATACGTGGTATAATAAAGACCAATGGTATCAATGCTACAAAGGCAAAAATACTGTAAGATGCCGAGAGTTTGGCCCGACGATCGTGGTCGGACGAAGAGCCACGTAGCACCAAATAAGCAAGGTAAATAAGCATGGCTATAGCTGTCATATTGAGTTTAACATCAGAAGTCCAGAAAGTATCCCATGTAAACTTTGCCCATACTGAACCAGTTATCAACCCAAACACGCCATACATAATGCCTATTTTATTGAAAGATGCAGATTTGATATCGTGGATCATGTCACCTGTATTCAGAAATCTGACTGCGTGATACACACCAACTATCAATAATATAAACATGGCAAACCACAACGCAATATGGAAAAATGTATTTCTAATGGTCTCATTCAGAATATTGCGATATGGGAATTTGATACCTTCCACCACACTAAATTGACCTATGCCTGAAGACTTCCATGCTTCACCAGATATAGCCGACGAATCTGCTACTGTCGCAAAAATGGCATTGGGCTGTACAAAAACACCATCTACATCATTATCCACAATAAGGGATAGTGGTTGGACCGCTTCTTTTACAGGAAAATTAGCAGGTATGCTGAATGTAAACTTTGCTTCGTTTTCGGTAATTTTTTGTATTTCTTTTGCTGAGATTGCATGGATAGAGTCAAGTTTTAACCATGCTCTCACCTTGGTAGCTGCTAGAAAATGGGTATTATACCCGACTACATTAAAGGTAATATCTTCTCCACTTTTTGCATTACTTGGCGTAACTGAGGTAATACCAGGTTTGATGGGAATGACTAAGCCACCTATCAACACGTACAAAAAGATCAACGCGCCTCCTATTTTCCACCAAAATCCGTTCATCTATTTAATTATTATTTTTGATTACAATCAACTCCTCCACAAACCAGGGAAAAGTAATAACATGGCTCCTAATAAAATAAAATCTACTCCTATTAACATCATTACATCATCCATTATTGCAGTATCTACTAGCAATCTGACACTTACCGTCGTTATTTTTAATAAAAGCAGCACAATCGGTAATACCAATGGCAAAGCCAAGATTGACATCATCGTACTACTGCCAGAATCTGCCGCCGATATCACGGACACAAATGTAAAAACGATCGAAATACCGAATATCCCAAGTCCCGACCCCATAAAAAACAGGCCATAATCTTTGACCGGAAAACCAGTAAATATAAACATCACACCCAATATAATCAGAAATAGGACACATAAAAACATGAAGTTGTAGAGCAATTTGGCTACGATAAGGTCTATAGGGTCAAATAAGGTATAGTAGTAGAGATAGGTTTCTTTTTTTTCTTGAAGAAAGCTCTTTACGATGGCATTTAATCCTGCAAAAAGCATGATGATCCATATGAGAATCGTCCACTCTCTAGGGTTGATATTATTGAAAGACTTATATACGATGAACACTACTGTAGTCGCAAATAGAAATATTCCACCCAAAGCAAATTTTTGTCGAAATTCGATCGACAATTCTTTGATAAAAATATCTTTGACTTTAGT
>JBGSOH010000363.1:0-8878 GCA_041739205.1 Saprospiraceae bacterium | reverse complement strand
TTACTTTTGTGGTCTGCATTTAATTCTTCAATAACCCAATCATCCCCAAAATCAGATAACAAATTAAAAAAATCCTTCGTCAAAAACATATTTCATTTTAAGGTCAAATTTAATTATTTCCATTAAATTTGCAGTAGAACCCAAAAACTTAACATGCTTTCAAAAATTACCATATCTTTGTAAAGTAAAATATTTTTAACTGGCCAAAAGAATAGTTCTACCACACTTAACCACTAAAATACTAAAACTCATGATTACAAAAAATTCAATTTGGATGTTCGTTATTCTAATATCATTTAATTGTTCCAACCCTAGTGAAAATAGAGAGACAATGACTAGAAGACCTGCATATTTTTCAGATTTTATTGTTGGTGATGTTTCGTATAATCAGAAAATAGAATTCCCTAAATACGGCATGGGTACTTACAAATCATACGTCCTTTTACTAGAACCATATAAAGGTGTCCATCTAACAAGTAATTTTAATGATGAACAAAGTGAAATATTTTGGGACTTACCTGGAATAACGGAATTCACTATCACAGAAGATAGACTTACCTTCCAAATGATGAAAGATGTCTTTACGATCGATGTTTCAGATGTAAATACACCTAAAATGATCTCAAAAGTCATTTCCAATAATGTTGATTTAAATAGTCTAAGTCCTTATAAACTAGATGGTTCGTTCGAATGTGTAGATCCATCCAAAGGTTATATTAGAAATTGGATAGTAGAAGAAGTTTTCGATCCTAAATGCTGGAAATAAAACCTAAACAATTCTTAATTATAAAAACTAAATTTTATGAAATTTCATATTTCTCCTTTTATCATGATTGCCTTTATGATGCACTTTTCACAAGTTATTATTTGCCAAAATGAGCTTAGTGATTTTTATTTGAAAGATAAGGTCGGGATTACAGTGTCATCTTTTTTGAATAATTATCAAGCAATACAATTTAATTTTGCAAAGGGAATTAAAGAAAATATGGACTTCAATACAGAGTTGGGTTATATCTATCGTGCAGAAAATAGAGAAGACTGCAAAGGGTTCAGAATACGCGTTCAACCAAGATTTAGAATCAGTAAAGATCCTGCAAAATTCAGGGCATATGTCTCGCCTTTATTTCAGTATCGATACACCCATTCAACAGTAGAAAATATTTTCAGTCGATTTGATGATGCCTATTTTCAACAAATCACACATACAGAAGTCAACAATATGTTTAGTGTGGGAGCGATGTTAGGAAGATTCTTTAGATTAAGTGACCATATGTATATCAATTGGGCAATTGGTTTTGGATTGAATTTTGCTAAAATCAGTTTCCCCGATGTTCCTGCAGATGCTAAGTGGCAAGCGGAGTTTAAAGATGTATTTTTTTTATCATCAGGCACTTATGATTATAAGGATGAAGGTTATTACAATTCATTCTTAATGATTTATCACATTAATATATTTTACAAGTTTGATTGATTACCTTTAACATTTTACCATCTAAAACTCAATCTAAAATCTTTCAAAACTGACACATGTCACCACCTACCAAAATTTTTGTCATACTTTAAAATCCAATCGTCCTATACTTTTGCTTTATCATTCATTACAATTAAACACACAAAAGATGACAAAGCAAAATAGTATCTATCTTTCAGATTTACATTTCGAGCACAAACAATGGAATAGTGAGCTCATGTTCTGGAAAGACGAAATCGCAACATTTGAACACAGACTCGAAGAGATTGTAAGTAGATATACTTCAAAAGACGTTTTATCTAAACTTGAGCACTTTCAAAATCAACTAATACTTCATGGTAACGCAATCACATACTTACTCAAAGACATCAAAACGCATGAAAAAGAGCTAAGTCAATTTGCAATGGAACATCCTGTGGCAATAGACCATGTCAGGTTTGACGATCATACAGGACTGCGTACAAAGATGGAAACTCAACGAGAATTATACACTGAAATGAAAAAACTGTTTTTTGATTTCGTGTCTAAATCTATGTAAAACATATGTAAGTCGAAAAACATGGAGTTTAAAGCCATTGTTCATTCTTTTTTGAACAATGGCTTTTATTTTTGAAACTTGGGTCCAATCCGAAAACACAACTTGATTGAAAATCAAGATTTTTCATTTTATTAAACTAAGGACTTTTCGGATTAGACTCAAATTTGATAATACTTTATTTTCTTGAAGCTCTAACCCAAATCTTATAGCCTTCCACCCAAAGTACACCTATAAAAGATGTCACAAGACACAACCCTAAATGATACATACTTAAACCTTGTAAGCCAAAAATCCGCTGAACTGGGGGGAAATAAATAGACATACTTAAAACAGCCAAAGAAACAACTATGACCAATGGTATCAAATTGTTTTTGTACTTGATCGTTGTCAATACAGAATAAAAAAATGATCTATTGACCAATGTCAAAAAAACATTACTCAATATCAAAGTTGTAAATATAATAGTTCTCACTAGAGACAACTCACCTCCATCCGACATAAAATAATAACCTAAGCCTAAACAAGCACTAGTGATCACAAATCCTTGTATGATACTGACAAATAATTCTCTAAATGAGAAAAAATCAGTTGTCATTTTTCTAGGTGCTTTGGACATAGAATTCTTTTCTATAGGTTCATTCTCAAAAATAATGGAACAAGTAGGACCCATGATCAATTCCAAAAATATTACATGGATTGGCGTAAATATATCGGTGTACATCCATCCTAATATTAAAGGCAAAGTCACTACCAAAATGATCGGAATATGAATAGAAATGATATACCTTATAGCTTTCTTTAGGTTTTCATAGATCTTTCTTCCCAATGCGACAGCTTCTACCATGTGTGACAAATCATCATCCATTAATATCAAAGAAGCAGCAGATTTTGCGACATCACTTCCTGCATTTCCCATAGCAATCCCGATATGTGCTGCTTTTAATGCAGGACCATCATTTACACCATCACCTGTCATGGCAACTACTTCGCCATTTGATTTTAAAGCATTGATGACCCTCAGTTTCGCGTCTGGAAACATGCGCGCGTAAACATTTACTGCACCTATCTTGCTCTTCAGTACATCGTCTGTCATGTCCATAATTGCTTCACCTGTGAGGACAAGCTCAGCTTCAACAATACCAACTTCTTTAGCGATAGCAATTGCTGTCCCTGTATGATCACCGGTGATCATTTTGACAGATATCCCTGCCTTATTAAACGCAGCTAAAGTTTTTATAATGTTGTGCTTAGGTGGATCATAGAAAGCTACAAGACCCAAGAAATGGAAAGAAATATCCTGCTGAACTTCAGGTAAATCTTTTATCTTCATTTCGGACTTCCCTACCCCAAGGACCCGATAACCTTTTGTAGCTAGATCAGATGTTACTTCCAAAATTTGTTTTTTTTGTTCAGCGGACAAATCTGATATATCCAATACACCTTCTACACCACCCTTGACCGCTACAATTTGATTATGGTCTTTATCACTATAAACGTGGGTCATGACTGGCGGTTTACCTGACAAAGGATACTCTCTAACCATATTAAAACGAGGTCTTTTGTCATCTTTATAGACTTGCCCATACACATCATGAATTGATTTTTCCATAGCGTCGAATGGTTCTATTTCAGAAGCCCACATAGCATATTCGAGTACTTCAGAAGCAACATTTGTATTTTCATTATATTCAAGCAATTGATCTTTGGCAAAGTCATAAATGGTGGCAAGCTGCATCTTATTTTCTGTCAATGTACCTGTTTTGTCTGTACAGATGACTGTTGCTGCACCAAGAGTTTCTACCGTCATTGGACTTCGTGCGATCACTTTCTTTTTGTAAAGATGGTATGCTCCCAAAGCCATAAATGTACTAAAAGCGACAGGAATTTCTTCAGGCAACACAGACATTGCAAGTGTCAAACCCTTTAAAAGACTTTGTAAAACATCGCCATCCTTCACATAATTTAAGATCCAAACCACCAAAAAAGCAATGGAACCGAATATCACCATGGTTTTGATAAACTTCGAAATTTGGAGTTGAAGTGGCGTTTTTTCAGTTTCGATTTCATCTATACTACTTCCTATCTTACCCAATAAACTTGCCTTACCTACTGCTTTGACACGAGCAGTGCATGAACCAGAAACAACAAGTGTACCACTGAACAGTTGATTTGTTCCTTCATCTAGATTTTTAAAAATGGGAAGTGATTCGCCCGTCATGATACTTTCATTAACAGAAAAATCATTTTGTTGTAAAATAATTGCATCTGCAGGAACTATATTTCCATCTTCAATTGTAAATACATCTTCTACCACTAATTCTTCTACAGGTAACATTTGTTTTTTACCAGATCGGAATACATAGATTGTTGGGTCAGCGAGTTTTTTGAGTGAATTTACTGCTTTTCGACTTTTATTTTCTTGAAACAAGGATATTCCTGAAACGAATAATAAGGCAAATATCATCACCAATCCTTCCGTAAATTCTCCTAAAACAAAATATAAGACAGCTGTCAAAACAAGGATTAAAAACAATGGTTCCAGGATGATTTCCTTTATTGTAGACCAAAATTCGCTTTTATCCTCGTCAGCCAATTTATTAGCACCAAAAGTGTTTCTGTTATTTTGTACTTGGTCTTCCGTGAGACCTATGTAAACTTCATCCTGCATGCTTATTGTATTAAGATGGTAAAGATACCAACAAAAATACTAGAAGTCAATAATACTAAGTAATGAAATTGCTGAAAAGGAAAAATGAGCGATTAAGAATTGCAGTTAAATTCTTGATGAAAGTTTTTTTGGGGTTAGAGAAAATAAAAAGGACTGTAAACCTCACTCATTATACATCTTTATGTGTTTATGACTCTGAGCACAAGTTGGTACGGATCCTAGGCACCTTCAATTTCGGTTGTTGGGATGACCTCTTTGGGGATCTTTATGCTTGTGTTTTTCGGATTACAGTCCTTAATACTAGGATCTCAAAATAAAAAACTTCAACTTTTGTCGTTAGACGATGCAAACATAATACATAAACATATTATAAAAAAACATAATATGTTTTATTTTGATATTTTTATTTTTATCATACAAGTTATTTCAATACATTATTAATTCAACATTCACTAACACAATGAATAACAGCATATTAAAAACATATTGCAAACTTAACTATCAAAATAAAATTAAAAAATAGGTTGGATCAAATCCCACAAGTTTCCGTACAAATCTTCGAATACAAGTACTTCACCATAAGCTTCTATTCTTCTGGGGTGTATAATTTTTATTTCATGATGTAGTAATCTTTGATAATCTTCTTCAAAATCATCTGTATATAAAAACAAAAATACTCTCCCTCCAGTTTGATTTCCTACCCTACTCTTTTGTTCATCACCTACTGCTTTAGCAAGTAACAAACTACAACTACCGTTTCCCTTTGGTGCTACAATAACCCATCTTTTTTGCTCGTTCAAGATTGTGTCTTCAATAAGTTCAAAACCTAACTTATTGACATAGAAATCTATAGCTTCATCATAATCATCTACTACTAAAGCAAAATGCGCTAGATGTTGATTTGACATATACCTTATTAACGTATAATTGTAATATCACCGCGATAATTCCAGATTTGACCATCAGACAGTTCAAATTCAATAATCAATACATAGACTCCAGGAACTACATCTTTACCATTAAAAGTACCATCCCAACCAATACTAGGGTCTCCAGCAATCATCTCAGTAGATCTGAAGACATTTTCTGCCCATCTATCATAAATAGCGACTTGATTTATACGTTTGAATCCACGTGCCTGTGGAATATAGAAAATATTGTTTCCGCCGTTTGATGTGGGTCTGAATATATTAGGAATAGCATTATTTAAGTCATTATTTACTTTGACCAATATGGATACCTTCTGCTCACATGAACTTCCGACTCCATAAGTGATCGTGTAGATGGTATTAATATATGGACTTACCTTCAATTCCGTACATCCAATACAAAGTACGCTATCCCTGTTTTCCCAAATTAATGAAGCTAAACCAGTTGGGTCAATATTAAATTCTGGTGCTAATAGTATAGAATCACCAAACTGAATAGTGACTTCAGGCTCTATACTAATCTGTAAATCAGGACCTTCCGACAAAACGATGGTATCTTCTACTACACATCCATAAGCGTCCGTTATCAATAAGTCATATATTCCTGTTGGTAAGTTGAAGAACGATTGGGTGCTCCCTACGTCGGTACCATTAAAAACTATATTATATTGTGGAGTCCCATTTAGTGATGACAAAATAATACTGCCATTAAATATACCTTCACAACTTGGCGGATTTACATCAGCAATGATTTCAGTAAATTGTGGTGGACTTTCTGTAATGACTTCAGTTCTTAATGTTTTGCATCCATTATTTACATTCAACAACTCAAAGAAATAGGTCCCTTCGTCCATTATTTCAATGATATAATCTGTCACTCTATTTACAATATTTCCATTTGTTGTGGTCCACAAAGCTATAAACTCATCACCTTGTGCTGATGCCGATGCATCCAATGTAGCATTTCTATTTTGACATTGAATATCACCCATTATTTCTACTTCCATCATAGGTTTTATGGTGTCTATCGGCAAGGTCAATATCAAAGTATCTCTGCATTTGTTGGCATTCGAGACTATCAAAGTGTATCGTCCTGGTTCAGATGTATTTATAGTAGGAGTAGTAAAGACGGTACCCGTTTCACTTTTCCATTCATAACTAACATCGGTCTCTAATGATGAAGCGACCAATGTAGCGATAGGATTCACACAATTTATAGTATCTGACTGCACATCAAATCCAGGTGGTCTAGTATCAATATCTATATAAAATTGATCTATTGCCACACACCCATTTTTACCAGTTACTTGTATGGTGTAATCTCCTTTTTCATTAGTCTGTGGAGATATACTGTTGTTGGTTGTGCCAGAAGGATAAATCCATTTGTATGCCTTTAGACTATCATTAGACATTACTGACAAACTAACAAAACTCGTATCACAAGGCAATAATATTGTATCTTGGATCTCAAAAACAGGAAGCGAAATGTCTTGAATAATATCCAACATCGCTACCGAAATACAACCATTACTTCCTGTTATAGTCACTTTGTACTCACCTGGTTTGAAAACTATTGGTGTCCTTACATCGCTTGTAAAATCAGTACCTTCCCAGTGATAACTTATAATACTTGAAATCGGATTAACCCCAATATTGATTTTCCCTTTACTACAAGTCAATGTATCACCAAAAAGTGTGTATTCTGGTACATCATCACTTTTAATAACATTTATAATAGTATCTGACGTGCAATAATTATCTGCTGTAACAATAAGCTGGTATAAACCTGACTCAGAAACCGACAAATCACCAGTGATGGTAGTGTCTACTCCGCCACCTTGCCATTGGTAGGATAGCACATTTCTATCCACCGTAGCTCCTAACAATACTGTAGGATTAAAACAATTGATAGTGTCGCTAATGATCGATTCTATAATAGGTGCCATCCTATCTGATGTAACTACTATACTTCCTTCTGTCACACATTGATCATCATTAATAACATCAAATAAATATGTACCTGGCTGAGAAACATCAAATTCCAATATATCTTGAGATATACTTTGTGGATTATTAGCATTACACCAAGTGACAGTATTATATTCGTTTATTGGATTGATGACTATATTAGATAACGAATCTCGACAATTTATGACCGTCGATGTGACATCAAACATTGGGAAAACTTTTCGTTCGACCACGTTGACAGTATCTCGTGCAGTACAGTTATTAGCAGCAGTGATTAAAGCAATGTATTGACCAGGAATTATAATTTCCAATGAATTGCTCGTAATACCATTTGGAAGCCATAAAGTACTACTTTGTGGTTCGTTATAATTAGTAGATAATGTTATCTGGTTTTGCTGACAAGTAATAGTATCTGGTAGTAAAATGCTAAAAACCGGAGCTAAAGTGTCATAACCAATTGTGAAAGTGATGGAATCCCTACAACTATTGGGTGCCACACCAACCATAGTATAACTACCACCTTCATACACAAAAACATCACTTCCGAAAGCTGCATATCCATTCCCACGCCAACTGAAGGAAGTACCTGGCAATGAAGACAAACCACTTACTCTGACAGAATCCATTTCACATTTTATAACAGGCGTCTCTACACTCAATAATGGTAACGTATCATTTCTATATATCACTACAGAATCTGAAGTCAAACAATTTTTCTGATTGATAAATGTATAATAGTATGTACCTGTTTTATTGACAAATGGAGATTGGTCATTCGAATAAAAACCATTTTCAAATCTGTATTCTATAGAAACAATGTCTGTATTAAGTAAACGAATTTGCACACTATCTTTCTGACAATCTAAAGGCTCAGTCACCACTTGTGGTAACGTATAAATTCTATCATCTATCACCAATAAATCTTGTTCATCTGTACAGCCAGTGTTCGGATTTGTGATGGTGACTTTATAAATACCTCCATCTAGCACTCGTGGTTCAGAAACATCATCTTCAAGTAATCTTGGGCCCTCCCATTCGTATGTATAAATCCCATTGGATGATTCTTGTACTAATGTTAAAGTATCACTTCCACATCTGATGGAGTCGACTTTATAAACAACTTTGGGTATATCTTCTCCATTCGGAACAAATATTTCAGTTTGTCCGATACATCCATTGCTTCCTATGAAGGTCATATTGTACAAACCTTGTGTGTACACCATTGGCTCTATATCTGTACTTAAAAAATCAATACCCGTCCAAGTGGCAGATTTCAAATCTAAATCCGAAGTAACTTTAATAAT
>JBGSOH010000352.1:0-2189 GCA_041739205.1 Saprospiraceae bacterium | reverse complement strand
ATGGCAAATGTGAAAGAAGATAAAAAGTTAATTCAGTTTGTACAAAATTATAGTTTGGCATAGTTATTGATTTACAGTGTATTACAAATAATGTTTTGTTAACAAGTATATTTATTTGACAAATTCATCTTTTTGTGCTATCTTTGCGTCCCAAAAATTATTTACACCCTGTCAATATTGCTTATTTCAAAGTAGTGTTGATAATTTTATTTAAATAATTTTTTCTCCCAAGAAAATGCTGATTTTTACCATGAACACATTTAAAATGACAACAAGAAATCTTGTGATGGTGTGTATTTGGACTCTTTTGGTACCAGCTTTTATCATTGCAAAATCCCCCAGCAATGCTGAAATCATCAAAAGAATTCAAAACCTAAACACCAACATAGACGTAAGGGTGACCGATGAGGTGACCGAACAAATATCCGCATTGGTCGATGTGCGGAGAAGAGAAAGTGAGACCATCTTAGGAAGGACTTCTTTATATTTTCCCATTATCGAGAATGCCATTAGAGAAAAAAATCTCCCAGACGAACTGAAATATGTAGCTGTAATTGAGTCAGGCCTGATACCTTATACAGAGTCGCACAAGGGAGCTGCCGGTATTTGGCAGTTTATGAAAGGTACTGCTGAACTCTATGGTTTGCGCATAGACAAGCATATAGACGAGAGAAAAGATCTCATGAAGTCTACGGACAAAGCATTGGATTATCTCAAGCTTTTGTACGAAATATACGGAAATTGGACATTAGCATTGACCGCTTATAATTGTGGCTCAGGCAATCTAAATAAAGCCATCAAAAAAGCCAACGGGAGTACAGATTACTGGGAAATCCAAAAATATCTCCCTAGAGAAACCCAAAAGTACATCCCTAAATTTATCGCTGTTTCTTATTTGATGAATTATTATTATGCCCATGACTTGCAACCGATAGAGCCATCAGATGACTTGAAATATGCAGCATCAGTCAGGGTATTTGATAAAGTAGATTTCAAAAAAATAGTAAAAGAATTTGAAATAGACATCGAACTAGTGAAGGTGCTCAATCCGATGTATCGCAAGGGTTATATTCCAGCAAGTGAAAGTGGTGAGTATTATCTTACTTTGCCAAAACAAAAAATGCTTGTCTATATGGATAAGTATAATGCAAAAGATTTCAGGTTAGCCAATGCGGATGGACAATATCAATCCATGGGACTTCTAGGTGGATATAATGAAGGCACAAATAGCAGTCAAGCATTAGAAAAACTAGATGCGTTGCCAGTAAAATCTTATGCAATCAGAGACAATATGAAATCTCGAAAGGTAGTGCAACTCTTGGCTAAAGATCTTACAATCATCAACCAAACGCCAATGATGCATCAGTTAAGAAGAAAAGAGTCATTATCAGACCTTGCAGTAACTTATAATATTCCGCTGGGCGAATTGCTCGCTATTAATAAAATTGATGAGAAAAAAGGGGTGAATCCTGGTAGCTTTATTCAGGTTTCAAGACCTTGATTTTCAGTTAAGAATAGATAAATGAAAATGGTTTGTATGACAAGTGTTGTGCAGACCATTTTTTATTTGTGGTATGAAATTTAGATGAGGGTTGATTGTTAATATATTTTCAATTTTTTAAGACGTATATTTCCTTAAAATTCTTCCAAATTTACCATTTTGTTGATTCTATTTCTAATTGTTCTTGTGACTTAAAGTTACCCGATAGATAATCTTCGTTGGATTTAATCGCTCTTTGCAAAAGTTCATTTTCAGAAAAAGGTTTAACGATTTTTCTGCTTATTGCTATGTTTTTTTGTATTTCTTCTTCTATCTTATTTAAAACTTCTTCATCTTGGAGATGTATCAGATATTCAATTGCATTTAATTTTCTCGTTTGTATATTCAAATTCGATTATTAATTAAACCACTCTGTTAATAAGTATCATTCACTAAACGTAAGTTTTTGTTTTTTTTGTTCCAATTTATAAGTTAGCAATGCCGTTTTTGAAAAAGAATTAATTAATCTAAATTAGAACTTAAGCCCATTCCAAAAGGTTTTGTTCAATAAAAATATCCATGCTTAGACGTTACTTAATACTCTTCTTTTCGATGGTAACTATATCACTTGCCATTGGTCAAAATAGTACTTCTAACCAATCTAAACCATTTCCTGATGAGTGGCTTGGCGTTTGGGAAGGAACGCTTC
>JBGSOH010000329.1:0-4001 GCA_041739205.1 Saprospiraceae bacterium | reverse complement strand
GTGCTAGCCAAAAGCAAAGGCCTTAATCCATCAAATGATAAAGCTTTGCGATCAGTGATCATGTTTCCATCAAAATCAATTTCAACATAGCCTTGATGACCTATGTCAAAGAATTCTTCTTCGTTTCCAATACCACCATTTAATCTGATGGTGTTATTACCAATAGCTGAGTAGTTGTTATACCAAGCAAAGCCATTTTTTCCATTATTGATCTTTTCTGTAATATCTGACTCTTCTAACAATCTCCCCCAATCGTCGATAAGTATCTTGTTTGTCCTAAAAACGCCATCTAAGTAATACCTTAAAAGATATAGATTTGTTGTATCATTTATTATTATTGGACCAAAATATTCATACCCACCGAATGGGCGACTGCCACTTATGCCTCTGAAGTTAAAATTTAAATTGGGCACTGCTATTCCTTCAAGTTCATTAAAAGGTGGGTACGGAGTATATTTAATCAATGTTTTTGAATCAGTATATAGATGTTCCCATTGCAGCGTCCTACTATCTGATGCACCATCCGGAAACAAATTGAATGAGTAATACATATCTGCATTGTGGATTTTTTGAGGTTGATCATTGCCAACAAATCCATTTAAAAATCTAAATTTATTAAAGTCAGCGCCTACAATATTTAATGTGTCACCAATCCAATAATCATTTAAAGTTTCGCCCGTTTTATAGTTAATTATTCTTCTACCTGGGTATCCAGATAGTCCTGCTTGCGGAAGGTTTGCGCCATCCCATACATAAAAACTTCTGTTAGTCAATAACTCTAATGAATCTCCCCCAAGTTTCTTAAAAAATGCTACACCAATCGCCCTCATGTCAGGGTCTGTGACATGATTATATTGTTTGCGCCATATTGTTGTATTTGTTTTTTTATCCATTGCCCAAATCATGGTACCAGAAACTGTTCCCATACTAATGATATAGCTATGCTCATATTCCAAAGGTTTTAACCACATATATCCTCTATCTTTGTCATAATCTACCCCTTGACAACTTGTTTGCGATATGATACTGTCCGTAATTAAATATTTGAATGATATCTTTGTCCCACCAAAATCCATAGAAGGTGGATCATAACACATTCTATTTCCCTGAGCACATAAAATTAATGGGAAAATGCATATTAGTAATAAAAAGTATAAGTGTTTCATATAAATGTTTTATTGTTTTTTAGTGGAAAGCTTATGTTCACTTAGTTGGTGGTCATTATTTTGTTTTTAAACAATATTTTAAAACTGTCAAAATGTTATTTATAAATTTCATTTTTAATCATTAACGCTTAAAACCATCACTTTAAAAATTGGGTGCAATTATATCTCCACTATTCTTTCTACTCACAGTTATCTTGAAGTCATCTCGCGCTGTAGTCGCGTAATATCTTCTAATAACAAACGCAAGATAATCAGGGCGTTTGAAATGTCCAAATGTTTTTTTAAATATTTATGAAAATACATATGAATTGATTCACTATGTCAGACACAAGATTACCTCACCACATGTCACTTGATCATAAAGCAACCACAACCATTTGACTTTTTACCACTTTTCCCTCCTGAAGTAGTTGGATGATGATGGATGATTGTTGGTATTTTTTAAGTAGGAAGTGGATTGTTTTATCACTTGTATCGATACTTTCTAATAATTTACCATCATTTGACATTATGTTGATTTCGATATGGTTGTTTTGATTTCTTTCTATCGTGATTTCATTGGAAGTAGGATTGGGAAAAATCTTAAAATCTGAAGTAAGATCTTCATTTGTTGAAGAAGTAATATCCATGGTAATGTTGACTTCTGCATCATTAGAAAGTAGTACTTCTTGTACTTTTTCTTTATCACCTTTAGTAACGGTTATTTTATGTTTGCCTTTGTATGGTCTGAAACTTGCTTTTCCTGACACGTCTGATGATGATTCTTCATTGGTCCACCATGCGTTAAACACTTTGTCGATATAGGCTTGACCACTAGGTTTGATGGACCAATCTAAGTTAAAAATAGGCGCATTCTGTCCCCAATGATTACCATCCCAAAATCCCCACATAATAAATGCGTCCACCGCAGGATGACTGAATGACATGGTTAGTAAATCTTCGAGATACTTCGCTTGTATCATGGGATCTACTTCTTTATTGATATCGTATTCTGTGATTTTTATCCTTGCATTGTACCGAGCGGAATAATCATCAAATATCTGTTTGAATTTCAAAATGGATGTGGGTTGTTTGCCAATGTGCGCCTGAAATCCTATGCCATCAAAAGAGACTTCTCCTGCATGGATTTCGTCAAGATAAGTATTGTATCTTGCTGCTGCAGCCGCCGATCCACCATCTGACTCCACGATGTAGTCATTAATATACATAGTGAGTTCAGGTTGTAATTCTTTTGCTTTTTTAAATATTTCTTTGTACAAATCTCTTCCCTTACTCAGCGTAGGATCTGTATCAAATGCATACTCTAGATCTCTATTTTGGGTGATTTCATTAATGACGTCCCAATCCTTTATATACTGAGACAATTCTAGATGTGTCAGCATGGAAGTGAGCCTTTCATTGATCCTATTTCGCAAGTAAGGAAGATTGGATTTATTTACTCTCATATCTTCGGGAAGATTGTCAAAACCCGGCCAAACCAAAACGTGTCCACGCATTTTTATACCACTTTCTGAAAGCCATTTTACCGCATTGACAGTTTCTGTAGGTGTGCCTATCCACTCTTCTTCCCAACCATCCCATTTCAGTGCATTTTCAGTGACGCCAACATTAAAGCCGTGTCCTTTGCCATCTAGATTTCTAAGTTTGCTGAGATAAGTCTCGTTGTAACATCTATTGCTTGGTGTCCTACAAGCTACTATGGCGGATCCGAAACCAAATTCGTGTTCCATCATCTCGATTTTTACATTTGCACCTGAAAGTGCATTGCCAGAAACGTCTTTTACATTCACCGTCAAATTTGCCTTTCTATTATTTTCAATCCTTGCGGCTGCTTCTGCTCTCCAAGGTGCATCTGCTTCATACCCTTCATACTCACCCAATGAAGATGGGAATTGCAAAATATTGTACGTACTTCCAAAGTTGAGGACAGTCAATCCTGCTATGTCAAAATTCTGAACTTGAGAAGCTAGATGTATTCCGATATTCATTTTTCCAGCGGCGTAAGCTTTAGTGACTTTGAATGGTAAAAAATATCTTTTCCACTCGTCTGTCAATTTTAATGTAGGGTACAGTTCTTTGGCATAAGTCACATTATCTTCAGCAAAAATGACGATCTCTGACTGAGCACTATTCTTTTTAGCCCAAAAGGTATATAACAGTATGTCGCCTTGTGCGACACTCGTTTTGCTCGATGTCGTATAGCCAGCATCCCACACATTATTACCAACAGAACTTACATTAATTTTTGAAGACAATGAAAAAACATTTCCCGATGTAGTTAAAGATGAAACGCTTGCATTTCCATAAATATTAAAACTAGAAATATTAGTTTGTTCGGTGTTGTTGAGTACATATTTCGGGTTGACCAAGTTGTAATTATCCTTTAGGTAATTGACTAGATTGGTGTGGTAAGCGTCTTGGCTAAAACCTGAAAAAGACAGTGCGAATAGTGACAACAACATTAAAAACCGCATAATTACTTTTTTTTATTTGGGGAAATTAGAAACAAATTTTTTATGGTAAAATGGGATATTTAGCTACTTTTTAACAATAAACTTTTTTGTCCGTGCCAGAGGCAGATAAACACGATTTTTGTATGTAATTTAGTAAAAACTTTCTTATCTTTTTTACTCATCCTAAATCCTTCTCTTAAAAAAGAAGGACTAAAATGGTGTTTTTACAAAATCACATTGTAATCACATCAATTTAACCATTTACTCAAACTTTCCATTCACCGATACGCCTGTCCAATCATCCGTTCGGAAAGGAACAACAGGCAGATCTTCCGTGTTGTATAAATTGGCATCCATTGGAGCATCTGACCATGCATACCTG
>JBGSOH010000319.1:0-5423 GCA_041739205.1 Saprospiraceae bacterium | reverse complement strand
GAAGCAAAAAAGTATTGTATTTCCTTCTTCACTCTCTAAAGTAAATTAAAATGTCAGAGATTAAATTTATTGCCACAGGTAACGAAATTAGAACTGGTGCACTTCCAGATCCAATTATCAAAAAAAACAATTCTTTCTCTGGGGCAATCACAGCTCCTTTCGATTTCTTCGATGGTAAGTATAATGACAATGAGTCACATGACTTCCCTTATCATGGTATGGTAGTAACATACTCAATGAAAAATAGAAAAATAATATTCATTGAGAATAACACAACTGATGAAGGTGGTACCACTGTAACTGGTACTCTTAACCTAAACGATACCTTGGAAAATATTTTCCACATTAACAAAGGAAAAATATTCACTTCGAAAGAACTTGCAAATGTTATTAACATGAATAGATCATTGTTTTTCGACAAGGAACAAGCTTTCGAAATGGTTAGTAAATTACGAGGATTTTCTGCCCAAATAAGTGGTGAAATTGTAAATAAGAATGATAATCAAGGTTCAAAACAAATTGGATTATCACAATCTACAACTACAAATATTGATCTGAAATTTATTCTTAATTGCAATATTTTCAGTCATGAAACTGAAAAAAGGAAATTCCTTGTGGACATCTGTTTTGATGTCAGAGACAAGCAAGTTGACTTTTGGCTTGAAAGTGTTGAGCTCAAAGAATTTATTGATGAAAGTACTAATACTTTGATTATTGAGCAACTCAATTTATTCAATGATTTGACAGTGATCCAATTGGATTAAAATAACTTTTTGTTTTTCCTGCCTCATGGTTAGTTGATGATACCCTTAACCTGAGGCAATGGGTGAGTAGGTTCACAGCTTAGGTACAAGTTCTAAGCTTGCAGTTCGATTCTGCATCACTCTCAATTAAAAATAATTTTATGTCATCTGTAACAGGCCATAAACTTAAAGAAATAGGTATGCAGCTTTCGTTATTCGGAGCTGGCAACTATTGGCGTGAAAATGCTGAAAAACATTTTATGAACTTTCTAAAAATAAGTGAAGGTACCTTCATGATCGAAGATGTAAGAAGGTTTGCTTATGAAAATGGATTTGTTGAGACAGTCAACCTTAGAGCATGGGGAGCATTAACTTCAAAGTTTAGAAAACTTGGTCTTATATCACCAGCTGGATATGCAACTGTAAAGAATGCCAAGGCACATTGCGCTATTGCAAGTTTATGGGTAAAATCAAGTAGATAATGAAGTCCATGAAACCACTATCATCAAAAATAGAGCCATCAAAGGCCCTGAAGGAATTATTTTTATCAATAAAAAGTACAGATTTTTTCAAGATATGCAATTTGGATGTGGATTGTGGTAGAATTATTAGATCTCATGAATCACTTTTGGAATATGTGACAAAAAAAGAATTTTTAGGCGAAATAAAAGTCACCAGAGATATTAAATTAAAACTTGAATTCTATCCGGACTTGATAAGCACTAGGTCACTTGTAAGGGTATTATTGAATAACAAAATAAAGGTGAAACGAGTATGAATAATATTGAATTACAAAAAAATGGATGGTTTACAAACAATAGATATTGCGACACAAATGTATCTAAAGAATTGCCTGAAACGGAATGTGTTTATATTATTTATGGCATTGTATTCATCCCATATTCAAAAGAAATCCTTTACATAGGAAGATCAAAGAACCTTAAAAAAAGAATTAGAAACCATGAGGTGATTAATACATTATTGACTTTTAATGACCATTATCAAGTATATTTTAAGGAGACTAAAAACTCTAATTTGCTAGAAAAAGACTTGATAAAGGCAAACAAACCAATTTTTAACATTCAATACATCAAATAATGTCACTAAGAAACCAGCCATATTTGCCATTATATATAAACGATTTCATTACAGATGAAAAGTTGATTGAATGCTCAGCTGAATCAACAGGTGTTTACATTAGATTATTATGTTTAATGCATAAAAGTGAAACATATGGTACTATTTTGCTAAAGCAAAAACACAAGCAAAGCGAAAACCAAATAGAAAATTTTGCTACTTGTGTAGTTAAGAATTTGCCATATACTTTTAACGTTGTTTTAAGATCATTAACTGAATTGGTTGAAGAAAAAGTACTTGAAATTCATGGTGATAGTTTGATTCAAAAAAGGATGGTTAAAGACAATAAACTTAGTGAAATAAGGTCTTTAGCTGGTAAAAAAGGTGGTAGGAATAGTCAAAATAAAGAAGATAAGACTAATAATTTTGTTAAAGCAAAAACACAAGCAAACACTGTAATTGAAAATGAATATGAAAATGAAGATGTAATTGAAAATAAAATTGATATTGAAAATGAAGTTTTTGATTTAAAAATTCAAAATCCAAAAAAATCAGAAATTGAATATGAAATTGAAATTCTTGTCGAAGTGTATAAAAATGTCACTGGCCGAAAATTCAAAGCTATTGACACAATTATCAAAAATTATACCCATTGGAGACTGACTTATTCTCCAAAAGAAATCGAACAGGCAATTACAAACATTCCGAAAGATAAGTTTTGGTCTGACAAAATGACACCGATTATCCTTTTCAGGCAAAGGAATCCAAATGGCGAAAATGTGGATTACATCGGAGGTCTTTTGGAATACTCAAAATCATCCAATGAAAATCAAAAGTCAAATGCAATGAATGCCACTGCCCAATATCTCGAATCTTTATATTAATATCAAATGCAGCAATTGGCAAAAAAACAAGAAATAAAAGAAATACAAGTGCTTCCATTTGATCCGATCAAAAAAGCATCTTCCATCGTTAGTGTTACCAGTGTCCAAGATATGCAGTACGGTCTATCGATCAACACAATGGCCAGCACACACAGGTACATCAACAGACACGGCAAAATATCATTGGATGTTATAACACAATATTTTGGAAGTGAATACAATGATGAAATTTATCCAGAGCTTAATGAAAAGCTCTCCATGATCCTGATAGCTGAGAGCAAAAAAGTAACGAAGGCAACCATAGCTATTATCATAGGCAAATATTTATCGATGACAGGTAAGGCAAAAAACATATCAAAGGATATGATTTCCATCTTGGTTGATTATTTGATGGTTCATTGTAATAATTTAGAACTTCAAGAGATTGACTTTATTTTCAAAAATGGTATACTTGGTAAATTTGGTACAATTTACGATGAGATTTATCTTGATACGATAACTGGAGATAAAGGATGGATAGAGCGATATTACAGCGATTACAGAAATTTGAGACAAGAGCCATATTCCCAAAATATAATCGATTTATCTAAGCTGAATAAAGACCAATTAATTGAGTATAGAAAATCAAATAATAATTCCATAAAAGATTATGAACTGACAGGCAAAGAGATATCTTATGATGAGTTTTTAAAGTCCAATCCGGATATTGTCAGAAATGATGCTCATATAAAAATACTAGCTAAGAGTGGAAATATATCAATGGATCTAATTAAGAGGCATTTTGGAGACCAATTTGATGATTTATTTAATCAGTTTAGTACAAAGTATCAAGAGTATAAAAAAAGACACGCTGAGCTTGTTATTATGCTATCTGAGATACTAAGTGATGATGATAAAGTCAAAGCTTTGCTGGAGAAAAGAATGATTGAAAACAATGTAGGTAAGGACCAAAATATTCAAAATCAAATCTTCAATATCCAAACTAAAATTGATCTTGATTATGATGAAATTCAAAAAGAAATCAAGGAGCTAAAATCAAATATTCTTAACTCTGAAATAGAGTTCATAAAAAATTCATTCATCAAAAAAATTCTTTCAAATGGGTAAAGATAGCGCAATTACTGTAACGGATCAATTTTGTGGTGCTGGTGGTTCAAGCATAGGTGCAAGAAAAGTTCTTGAATCAAAAGGCGGTAAAGTGGCAGTTGCTTTGAATCATTGGAGTTTAGCCATTGAGACACATAATACTAATTTTCCTGAAACAATTCATGATTGTACTGACATTTCAGCATGTGACCCAAGAAGGTACCCATCCACTGATATTTTGATAACATCTCCTGAGTGTACAAATCATAGCGTAGCCAAAGGCAAAAAAGCAGTTACTGCTCAACTTGATCTATTTTCAAATGGTGTTCTTGATCCTGCATGTGAACGTTCACGTGCCACAATGTGGGATGTACCTAGATTCGCAGAATATCATAAATACAACATAATTATTGTAGAAAATGTGGTTGACGCTCGAAAGTGGGTTCAATTCCCAGCTTGGTTGATGGCGATGGATTTACTTGGATATAATCACAAAGCAGTATATGCAAATTCAATGCATTTTCAACCCACACCACAAAGCCGTGACCGTATGTACGTTGTATTTTGGAAGAAAGGTAATAATGCTCCTGATTTGGAATTAAAGCCAAAGGCATATTGCCAATCTTGTAATTCAATAATTGATAGTATTCAGGCTTGGAAAAATCCACAAAAAAAGTTTGGTAAGTACAAACAGCAATATGTATATGTTTGCCCTTCATGTGTTACTCGAGTAGAGCCTTTTTATTATGCTGCATTCAACATTATCCAATGGAGTAACATAGGAACTAGAATTGGTGACCGAAAAAAACCTTTGTCAGAAAATACTCAAAGACGTATTAAATATGGTTTAGAAAAGTATCGAAAGGAACCTTTTCAAATTGCCAACTATACGCCTGGTACAACAAATAGTATAAAATCACCAATTTCAACAGTAACAACAGTAGATCATAATTCAATTTGTACACCTTTTGTGATCAAAGGCGAACATACTTTAGTAGATGGAATGGTAAAACCTGCAACTGATAGTATTAATACTCAATGTACTAGACAAACAATGTCTCTATGCGTTCCATTCATCATCAATAATCAACAGCAAACAGGCATAAATTTCCGTGTAAAAAGTATTAAAGATGTAGTTCCGACACAATCGACAGCTGCATCATTTAGCCTTGCAGTACCAGCACCTTTTATGGTCGAAAACAAAGGCACTTCCAATGCTAGTGAAATAACTTCACCAGCTGCCACACTTACTACAGTGCCACATCTAGGCATTATCACAAATGAATCTTGGAATTCATTCATTCATTATAATTACGGAAAAACAACTTTAACTGATATTACTGATGCTTTGGGAACGGCTACAACAAAAGATAGACATTCGATTGTATCATACCAAGAGCCAAAATATGAAGACTGTTTTTATCGTATGCTTATGCCTTCCGAAATACAGGCGGCAATGGCTTTTGATGCTGACTATGTTGTGTTAGGATCGGGTAAGGATAAAGTAAAGCAACTTGGAAATGCAGTAACGCCTCCAGCTATGGAATGGTTGGTGCAAAGATGTGTCGAATCATTAGAAAATTAAGATAAAACCATATCATGAGAGATATATTAGTAGATTACTTACAAAATC
>JBGSOH010000311.1:0-3235 GCA_041739205.1 Saprospiraceae bacterium | reverse complement strand
CTATGCCCGGGTGGTGAAACTGGTAGACACGCAGGACTTAAAATCCTGTGGCTGTAATGGCCGTGCCGGTTCGATTCCGGCTCCGGGTACTTAATTTGAAAACTGTGAAAAACTACGAAAAATATGGAACTATCGCTCTTTTTGAAATTCTATAAAATTAAACATTCATATAGTAAAATTTTTGGTTTCATTACTTCATTACTGTCGTAAAATGACCCATTTAAAACAGTCTTCTCCAAGCTGTAATAATTAAAACTTACAGTGCTTTTTGCAGTTTCTTGTAAAAGAACCATCTTTATCTTTTTACATTATATTTTACAACACTACTACCTTGTAATATCAATTTTTGGTATCAATCACGGATTGAATAATTAGATATTTAACTTATAGGTTTAAGAATGAATGAAAATCTATTATTAAATAAATAAGTAAGCAAAAATGTATTCATTTATATGAGATCTATGGTTTGAAAAAGTAGACTTTTATGCTTTAATCTACATTCTAGTATCATTAATCGATAATTTAATCCCAAAGGAACTAAAAACAAACATTTACAGTTTTCTTATACATATCTATTTACCATAACAAAATCAAAAATGAAATCACTCATCTTTTCTCTAATTGTCTTAAGTAATATCGTATTTTTAGTATCATGCAAAGATACAAGTCCACAGCCATCTGATTTAGTAGGCAATTATACTGTAACTATGTCGCTTCGTGATGGTGTTTTGAATACTGAAGCTATCAAGGATTCTATAAATGACGCTATGTCAAAAGCGAGTGAAGAATTAAAGAAGGCTAGGGTAGAGATGAACGAAGATTTAAATCTGTCTGCTATTGATACGACAACTCCTGAAGGGAAAATAGAATACGCAGCCAAAAAAATTGGTCAATCCATTGCCGAAGCAGGCTTAGGTATGGGAGAGCTTGGAAAAGAAATGGGAAGTTTATTTAGTGGTTTAGCAGAAGGAGGGATCGGAATGACAAAATCTATTCTTGAAAACATGACCTTAGATGTAGAATTACAAGCTGACGGTGACCTTAAGGCGTCTGGAAGTGTATTAAATATTGGTTTAAATGATAAAACATGGAAGGTAGTTGGCGATGATTTTATTCTAACAGACGGCAATAAAAATGAAGATCAAGTATTGAAAATATCAGAAAGGAATGAAAGTGGATTTACGTTGACAAAAGACGAAGTTATTATAAAATTGGCAAAAAAGTAACACGAAATTAGCTTTCGTCAAGGAGGCTGTCTAAATAGTCTTTTTCTTCTTTGATTTGGTCAAATTTCTTAAAATTATAAGAAGCTGAAGCGTTTTTAGCAATGGATAACGTTTTCCATTGACTTTTGGATAGTTGTTTACATTTGTATACTATCTGTCCTACATGGTAACTGTAATGACAAAGTTGTCTTATAATGGCATCAGAAACTTTGATACCTTCATTCCTGATGTAAGTAATGCGGTCTAGATCTGATGGTGTGAGAGAATCCAAGGTCTCAAAAAGTGTAGACCAACCAGCATCCCAAAGACCCATAGCTTCTTCCTTAGTTTGAATAAGTTCTTCAAATTCTGAATCTCTATTTCTCCATTCTTTTTCACCATCTTCAGTAAAAATATTGGTCCACCTTGACTTCATATTTCCAGAAAGATGTTGAATGATCATGATAATACTATTATCGTCTTCATGTAATCTATGGAACAATGCTTCTGGTTCTATTTGGGCTATAGATTTATCAGCGAGTTGTTTATTGTACTTAAATTGTTTGATAGCAGATGTAAGCATATTTGTAACTGAATTTGCCATAAATGTACAATTTTTTAAAAATAATCACAGAATAATTTTGAAACACATTATAAAAATGTTTAATTTGTATAAAATTTGAACATATTGACATTTAACATCATTACAGATCTTTTCATTAATCACCTTCGAGTAGAAAAAAAGTATAGTGAACACACTTGTATTTCATATAGGAATGATTTAAATCAATTTTTCGAATATTGCACATTGGACTATGAGTTGTCCGAAGTTGGGCTTATTAAACATCTTCACATCAGGAGTTGGATCGTAAGTTTAATGACAAACAACATTTCACCCGAATCTGTCAATCGTAAAATTTCAGCACTTAGGACCTTGTATAAATGGCTCCTAAAAAAAGGGACAGTTAATTACAATCCTATGCTTAAGATCATGGCACCCAAAAAATCAAAAAGATTGCCCGTGATTATTCAAGATGTAAATATGGATAGGTTACTGGAGTCTGATCTCAATAGTTCATCACAAGATCCATATACAGACGCGAGAGATACTTTCATTATTGATTTATTATATAGTACGGGTATAAGGAGAGCTGAGTTAGTTGCTTTAAAAGTGGCAGATATAAATTTGAGTAGAACCGAAATCAGAGTTTTGGGTAAAGGCAATAAAGTAAGAAGTATTCCTATGACACAGCATTTGATTGAAGCTTACCAAAAATATATGACTTTTAGGAATAATTTGGAACATATAGGAAGTGATGTATTGTTTCTGACAGAAAAAGGCAAAAAAATTTATCCAAGGCTAGTTCATACCATAGTACATAGAAAATTGTCATCCGTTACATCCTTGGATAAAAAAAGTCCACACATATTGCGACACTCATTTGCCACACACATGCTGGATAGAGGTGCCGACCTAAATGCGATAAAAGAATTGTTAGGTCATGCAAGTTTAGCAGCAACTCAAGTTTACACACATAATAGCATCAGTAAGCTAAAAGAAGCTTATGGTAAGGCACACCCTAGATCTAGTATAGATACTTAAATTTACAATTTATTAACAAATTTATAAACTTAATATTTCATTATTCCGTTTAAGTAGATATAACACTTTGTATTAATTATTATTAACCTATAAATTTTTTTGAAGTATGCAAATAACATTTCAGGCAGTTCACTTTACTGCAGATCAGAAGTTGAAGGATTATATTAGTGATAAGCTTCAAAAACTTGTAAAATTTTATCCGAAGATTTTGCAAGCCACAGTGTACCTAAAGTTAGAAAATTCGGGACAAGTAAAAGATAAGATCATAGAGGTTAAACTAAATGTTCCTGGACATACTTTGATTGCCACAAATACTGACAAAGCATTTGAAGCGTCTTTTGATGATGCATTAGATAATATTAAGAGACAACTTAAAAAACTGAATGAAAAAGTGCAGGCTGTCAGGTAGTAGATAGTGCGTAAACAA
>JBGSOH010000247.1:0-9202 GCA_041739205.1 Saprospiraceae bacterium | reverse complement strand
GCCAAACGTAGAGCAAGGGGATATCGAAATATGACCAACTTTATAAATATGATCTATTTTATCGCCGGTAAACTTAAATTTAAGTACCCCGACTTTCTCCTTAGTGTCAAAACGTCCCCATCCTTTTCCATATAGAGCCTTATTATAGGATAAAAGACAGATACCAACATGAAATCACAGCCTGGGCCATTTTTACAGACAATAATATGAAATATCATCCCACGGAATTTAAATCAGCATTTTTGGGTACATCCCTGAGTTATAAATTCAATACTTATAAGGTAATACTTCAAAATGAAGACGTTTTAAGAAAGAGTGACAATCCATTCTCGATCATCATTCTAACTGTCATGCTTGAAATCAAAAAGGGCAAGTTGGAAAGAAAAGAACTCATAGACCTGAAGATAGAACTCGTAAAAAATCTGCTCGAAAAGGGAATAACAAAAAGAAAAATTCGACATTTGTTGAACTTTTTGAAGTATTATGTACGTTTAGAGAAAGATGATGCTTTTGAATTTCAACAAAAATTAGATTATTTAACAGGTAAAACATATCCAATGGGGACAGAAGAATATTTATTGCAAAAAGAAAGAAAAGAAGGAATTCAAATAGGAATTGAACAGGGAATCGAACAAGGAATCGAACAAGGAGCCTTGTTAAAGACAATAGAAATGGTACTGAGTCTATTTGATAATGGATTTCAAGTAGAGAAAATTGCCACGCTTACCAAAATAAATACAGACGATGTGTTAGATATTTTGCGAGAAAATGGACGGGTTTAGTTTAATGATGGCAAAAATTGTAATAATAAAATTTCAACTAAAAAAGATCACTCAGATGTGTTTGAACGAAAAACCACAAATTAGCCACTAAAACCAAGACCAATGGGAACAGAAGAATATTTATTGTAAAAGGAAAGAAAAGAAGTCTGACTAAGTAATCGGAAAAAGCTGTTTTGTTGAAATTGTATAATATTGAGTTATAGCCTTGCAATAATTATGATTTTCGTAGATAATTCTATGAGTTTTGTATAATTGTTAAGAAATTAAAAATAAAATTTGTCATAATATTGTTATCTTGTTGACAAATCACTTTCTTAACCATTTAAATTGTTAAAGCTATGCTCAAACATTTAATTTACACACTTCTTTTTAGTTTGGTTGCCTTCGTACCTATGATGAACGCTCAAGTCAAAATACCAGCAGGTATGACTAAAGTTACATCCGTAGAAGGCATCACGGAATACAACCTACAAAACGGACTTAAAGTCTTGCTTTTCCCAGATCCTTCCAAACCAACCATTACCGTCAATATTACCTACATGGTAGGATCACGGCATGAAGGTTATGGCGAAACAGGTATGGCCCACTTACTCGAACACCTTGTTTTTAAAGGCACACCTCGTCACCCGAATATTCCACAAGAGCTTACAGAACATGGAGCGCGTCCTAATGGTACTACATGGTATGACAGGACAAATTACTTTGAAACTTTCAATGCTACAGAAGAGAATCTTAAATGGGCGCTAGATCTTGAAGCAGACAGAATGATCAATTCGTATATCGCTAAAAAAGATCTAGATAGTGAATTTTCTGTAGTAAGAAACGAGTTTGAAAGCGGCGAAAACAATCCATCAGGTGTCCTTATGGAAAGAGTACTCAGTACTGCTTACATTTGGCATAACTATGGCAATAGTACGATCGGAGCAAGAGCCGATATAGAAAATGTGCCTATCGAACGACTTCAAGCTTTTTATAGAAAATATTATCAACCAGACAATGCAATATTGACCGTTACAGGCAAATTCGACGAGTCAAAAACACTTGCTCTTATTGATGAATATTATTCAAAAATACCACGTCCAGAAAGAAAATTAGAAATCACATACACAAAAGAGCCTACTCAAGATGGCGAAAGACAAGTAGTACTACGTCGTACAGGAGATGTGCAAGTAGTAAGTTGTAGTTACCATACTGCTCCAGGATCTCACAAAGATTATGCAGCCATCGCTGTCATTGATGAAATCCTAAGTAACGAACCATCAGGAAGACTTTATAAAGCATTGGTAGAATCTAAAAAAGCTTCTTATATATGGAGTTTTGCACCAAGTCTTAAAGAACCAGGATTTATTTATATCAACGTCACATGTAGAAAAGAAGATAATCTTGAAGAAGCAAAAAACATTATGCTTGCTACTTTGGACAGTCTGAAAATTAACCAACCAACACAAGAAGAACTAGAGAGATCAAAGGGTAGATTGCTAAAACAATGGAATCTTGGATTTAACTCATCGGATAGGGTAGGCATGAATATCAGTGAATACATAGCACAAGGTGATTGGAGACTATATTTTTTATATAGAGATGCTGTAGAAAAAGTTACATTGGAAGATGTACTAGAAGTAGCAAATAAATACTTTAAGCCTTCTAATAGAACGATTGGTATTTTTATACCAGAAGCTACACCTGATAGAGTGGAAACACCTGCAGCTCCAGATGTAGCTAGTCTTGTGAATGGTTATGTTGGTAAAGAATTGATCGCTCAAGGCGAAGAGTTCGACCCATCATTCGAAAATATCGAAAAAAGAACGACTAAAGGCAAAGAAAAATCAGGATTAGAATATGCTCTTTTGCCAAAACAAAATCGAGGGGACGCTGTAAATGCAAATATTACCCTTAGATATGGAACGCCAAAATCATTAGTTGGTAAATCTAGTATAGCTCAACTGACAGCTTCTTTGATCGATAAAGGTACTAAGTCGCAAGGCAGACAAGCAATCCAAGACAAATTGGATGCATTGAAAGCTCGTGTGAATGTATATGGTGGACAATCAAGTGTAACATTTAATGCTGAAACAACAAGCCAAAATCTGAATGAAGTCCTTGATTTAATAGGAGATATGGCGCTTAATCCTGCGTTTTCACAAGAAGAATTTGACAAGCTAAAAACAGAACAAATCGCTGGCATGGAAGAACAACTTTCTGATCCAGGATCGGTAGCAAATAATAGAATTAGCGTGATTACCAACCCATATCCGAAAAGTGATGCCAGATACGTAATGACACTCCAAGAAGAAATAGATGCTATGAAAGCAGTAACTTTGGATGATGTAAAGAAATTTTATGCGGAGAATTATGGTGCTAGTGAAGCTACGGCTACGATCGTAGGTGATTTCGACAAAGCAACTGCCAATACGAAGTTGACTAAATATTTTGGCGATTGGAAGACACCTTCGAAATATGAAAGAATCACTGATCCATATGTTGCGGTTAAACCAGTAGATGAAAATATAAACACTCCCGACAAACCGAATGCCATGTTTTTTGCATCGTTACCGTTGCAGATTAATGATAGTCATCCAGACTATGCGGCTATGGTGATAGGAAATTTCATGATCGGTGGTGGATTTTTAAATTCAAGATTGGCGACTAGAATTCGTCAGAAAGAAGGTTTGAGTTATGGTGTAGGTTCTTGGTTTTACGGAAGTAGTCAAGATGATTCTGGTGGATTTGGTGCATACGCTATCTACGCACCTGAAAATAGAGACAAAGTACAGTCTGCTTTTAAAGAAGAAATGGACAAAGTAAGATCTACCGGTTTCACACAAGAAGAGCTTGATGCAGCTAGGTCAGGATGGATCCAAGGTCAAGTAGTATCAAGAGCACAAGACAGAGCATTGCTAGGCAAGTTAGGCAACAATATGAGACTTGATCGTGATATGATGTGGGACAAAGCCCTAGAAGAAAAAATCATGAAGCTGAGCGTTGCAGATATAAATAAAGTAATGGCAAAATACCTAGACCCATCCAAAATGGTTTATGTAAAAGCTGGCGATTTCGAAAAAGCATTTAAGGAAGTAAAACCTTAATAAGTTTTCAGGATATCACGTATAAAGTAAAAGATGGCTTTCAGGATGATTTCTGGGAGCCATTTTTTATTTCACCGAATTTGGAAAGTAAGACTTGAGTTTATACTTTTAGTTCTTTATTCATGTAGCTAGCATTCATTTCATAAATTTGACCAAAATAAAAAAGCAGCTATGAAATGAATCATAACTGCTTTATTTTTCTAGGCGGTGGGAGATGAGGGGCTCGAACCCCCGACCCCCTCGGTGTAAACGAGGTGCTCTGAACCAACTGAGCTAATCTCCCAAATATTTGTCATAAATGACTTCAAAAATGCCTTTCTTCAAAAGCGAGTGCAAATATATGACTCTTATTTATACTCACAAATTTTTAGCATCATTTTTTGAAAAATATTTATATTTATTTTCAAATGTCTTTAAACGGTTAATTCAGATTTATCTAAAAATCGCACAATTACGGTAAAAAAGGAATGGAGCAAACAGTAGCTTCAAGGTTCTTTTTACCCACTTGAATATATACCTTACTACCTATAGCTGCGTGGCTGGTAGGCACATACCCCATACCTATTGGAATGTCCAATGACGGTGCCTGGGTGCCTGATGTCACTACACCTATCTCTGTTTCATTTTCATCCATGATCAAATACCCATGTCTCGGTACTCTTCTTTCTTGCATGGTGAAACCTACTAGTTTTTTGGTAAGACCTGCTTCTTTTTGTTTAGTCATCCAGTCTTGGCCGTTAAATACAGCAGGCTTTTTTAGTTTTGTTATCCAACCCAAGCCTGCTTCGAGTGGTGATGTAGTGTCGTCTATGTCATTGCCATACAAACAGAATCCTTTTTCAAGTCTTAAAGTATCTCTTGCGCCTAAGCCACATGGTTTGATGTCAAAAGCTTTGCCTGCTTCGAAAACAGCATTCCAAAGTTCTTCTGTATGTTCATTAGCGACATAAAGTTCAAATCCACCACTACCTGTATAACCTGTGGCAGATATCAGGACATTGTCAATACCCGCTATTTTTCCTTTGGTAAACGAATAATATTTAATGTTACTTAGATTGATATCTGTAAGTTTTTGTAGCGTTTCGACTGCTTTTGGTCCTTGCACTGCTATCAAGCCAGTTTTATCAGAGATGTTGATCATTCTCGTATCAAATTCATTCTGAGATGATATCCAATTCCAATCTTTGTCAATATTGGACGCATTGACTACGAGCATAAAAGCTTGTTCGTCTTCGCTACACATATCTTCAGGAAGACGATATACTAATAAGTCATCTACAATTCCGCCAGTAAGATTTGGTAGGCAACTATACTGAGCGTCTCCTATGGCAAGTTTCGAAGCATCATTACTAGTTACTTTTTGGACCAAGTCCAATGCTTGTTTGCCTCTGACGATAAATTCGCCCATATGCGAAACATCAAAAACGCCTACGCCATTCCGCACAGCATGATGTTCTTCTGTAATCGTAGTATAGGAAATAGGCATATTGTAGGCTGCAAATTCAGCCATTTTGGCCCCGAGTGCAATGTGGAGATGTGTGATAGGTGTATCTAACATGGTATATGGTTAATGATTTTAATAATGGATTTGTTTGCTCAAAGGTAGTGAAGTTGCAGAATTTATTTGGCACAACGATGCATTTATTTTGATGAATAATTTGATTTGCTCTGGTTAGAATCGAGAACAAATCGGCCAATATGACATGTAATTTAATTTGAAACAGACATTATGGCATGCTTTTTTGATAAAAACTGTCAAATTCGGTCTGGAAAATGTGGTGGAATAAAATTTGAATAAGAATGATTGTAATTCAATTTTTAAAAAAAGTAAAATATTTATACCATGACAAATGTATTGTTCAGACCTGTAACTCAAATCCAAAGACCAAATCATTTTAAATCTTTTGCAAATCCAGCTGTAGGGCAAATGCCTCATCAGGTTAAAAAATCTCCAGCTTTTGCAAATATCAAGGAATTTGACGGACATTTTTTGATCAGTCTAGCTATCCCAGGATTTAACAAATCTAATGTGGAGATCAAGCAAGAAAAAAATATCCTTTCAGTACATGGCAAACAAGAAGCCAACAATGAAGTGAAATTTTTGAAAAAAGAGTTTGCACCTACTGAATTTACACGCACATTTACATTGCCAGAAGATGTAAATACTGATGCAATTTCTGCAACTTTTGAACAAGGTATCCTAAATATCAGCGTTCCAAAAGGCGAAATAGCACAACCTAAAAAAATCGAAATCCTTTAATTTTAACCATATTTTTAACCATTTAAATCATAACATCATGAATATCGTAAAAGTAAATCCTTTTTTACAAGGTAGAAGTTTCTCAAACGTCATCGATGATGTATTCAACAGAAGTATCTCTGATTTCGTAGGTAATGACTTTGCGGTCACCAACCCTTCTGTAAATATCAGCGAACTTGATGACAAGTTTGTCTTAGAGTTGGCAGCACCAGGATTAGAGAAAAAAGATTTTAATATTGCACTTGAAAAAGGACAACTCACCATCTCAGCTTCTAAAGAGACCAATACAGAAGAAAATGAAGCGGGAAAATGGACGAGAAAAGAATTCAATTTCAGTTCATTCAAGAGATCTTTTCACATCACAGATACTGTTGATGCAGAAAAAATTGTAGCAGAGTACCAAAATGGTATTCTCACAGTAGCTCTTCCTAAAAAAGAAGAAGCAAAAGCAAAAGAACCTAAGACAATAGAGATTAAGTAATAAAGTTGAGGTAGTTTTTCATAATATGTAGTTTTGATTGGCAATCGGTCTGTGTGATCGGTTGCCATTTTTAGTTATATTCAGCGGTAACTGTTCATTTTTGGCTGTTAAACGAAGTATGAAATAATAAACTGATGGCGTCCCAAAAAGTCGATTAAACTTAAAAATGATATTTTTTTCTAAGGAATTCAAGGACTTTGGCATAGTTTATGAAATATTATTTTAACAAAGTGTTGACAAATTGAGAAACATCGTTATCTTTGCAATTCATAATTAATTTATTTCTTTAACATCAGTCAAAATTAAGCGTTTATAGAATACAGCTCTACACTAAAATAAGAAAATTTATTTAACCCATAATTGTGTAGGTATGCAGCTTAAGATGTTAAACGATCAAGAATTGATTTCACTTTACCTTTCAGGAAATCAAACAGCTTTCGAGTTTTTATTAAAAAGACATAAGGACAAAATATATACGTCCATATACTTATTTGTCAAAGACACAGAACTTGCAGAAGATATCTTCCAAGAAGTATTTATCAAGATTGTAGATACTTTGCGTAGAGACAAGTATAATAACGAAGGCAAATTCTTACAATGGGCCATGCGTATTGCTTATAATATGTGTGTAGATCATTTCAGAAGATCAAAAAGAATGTCAAAAGTGTCTAATACAGAGACGTTTGATATTTTCAGCATCATCGAGTCTAAAGATGATAATATGGAAGGCTCCATCATAAAAAGCCAAATCCACCGAAGATTAAGAGAATTGATAGACCAATTACCTGATGAGCAAAGAGAAGTGGTGATATTGAGACATTATGCAGATATGAGTTTTAAGGAGATCTCCCAAATGACCCGAGTAAGTATAAATACATCACTAGGTCGTATGAGATATGCATTGATCAATCTTAGAAAACTAGTCAGCGAAAAAGAAATGGTGATTTAATACCAATGTTTTAGAAAATAATATAATTTTGCTTTTTAAGAGAAGGTGTACCGTCATATACACCTTCTCTTTTTTATTTGAAACAGATAAAAAATGTACTAGATGGCCGACTTACTCAAGAATGTTTATAACGATCATTTCTTCAATATCTATACAAATGCGTTAAAAGCTGTAGTAACTGATTTTAACCTAGATCAGTTTATGGATTCTGTCAGAGACGACTCATGGGAATCAAAAGAGCTTAAACAAAGAATGGCTCACCTTACGCTGCACACTGGCAAACTTCTTCCCACTCAAAATCAAGAAAAAGTTACCACAATTATAAATATTGTCAATGAACTACGAAGAAGTGGTGTCAACGATCAGAATTTTCCATACTTATTTATGGCAGACCTGATACCTGTACACATGATCGAAGATCTACACCTGTCTATTCTGGCTATAGAGTTTATGACTGTCTTTACTAGTTTTGAATTTGCGGGAAGGCATTATTTTGTTAAATATCCTAAAGAAATGATGGCTCAGATGCTCAAGTGGAGCAAACATTCAAATCCATACATAAGACGATATGCAAGTGAAGGTTGTCGTCCGAGATTACCTTGGGGATTGCAGCTCAAACAATTTGTAATAGATCCTACTCCAATTATTCCCATCTTAGATAATCTCAAAGATGATCCATCAGAATACGTTAGAAAGAGTGTGGCCAATAATCTGAATGATATATCAAAAGACCATCCAGACCTAGTCATCGACATCATTAAAAAGTGGAAAGGAAAAACAAAAAATACCGATTGGATATTGAAACATGCATCTAGGACATTGCTCAAAAAAGGTCACCATGAAGTTTTAGACCTATTCGGTACCTCTGCTAAAACGATGTTTGAAGTGACACATTTTGATATATCGCACGATCAATTGACCCTAGGAGACACGCTTTCTTTTGATTATAAAATTGTAAATAAAGAAAAGACATCAGCAAAATTCAGACTAGAATATGTCATCCATTTTGTAAAATCTAATGGTCAGCATTCCAAAAAGATATTCAAAATAGCGGAACCTACATTGGCAGATGGAGAAATTTTGTCAGGTACAAAAAAACATAAATTCATAGACTTAACTACTAGGAAACACTATGCCGGTGCCCATAAAATAGCCTTGGTTGTGAATGGTTTAGAAAGTGATGGGATCCAGTTTGCGTTATTATCTTAGTCGGTTTTATGGTAAAAAAAATGACCCGAACGAATCCGGGCCATTTCACATATCAACAACTATAGAAGACTTTTTTATATATTTTCGTTCACTTTCACTTTTTGGGGATTACCTAAGATGGTAATATTATTAAGAACTGATTCTTTACCTTTGATCTCATCAATGACATGAAGATGAGAATCATAGCTATCATCACCATTCCAATTTACTTTTTTAACTATGTATTTATCTGCTTTAATCGTGGCCCCATTCAATATCTGTAAATCCATAAGGTCACCACTTCCTGTCATGGTCAGTGTCTGAATGCCATCAAGGGAGATGTCCATTTCTTTTACGGTGCCGTAAAAAGTAATATTGGTTCTCTCATGACTTTGGTTGCCTTGGCTGATTAATTTTAATGATTTCTGATTGAATCCTTCTATTTTTGCTGACCTG
>JBGSOH010000239.1:0-3065 GCA_041739205.1 Saprospiraceae bacterium | reverse complement strand
TTAGAAATAATTCCTTTTCCAATGTACAGAATATGGTCTAAGGCATTGATTGATGAAGGAGCAGATTTTATAGTAGGTTGTCATTCGCATTGTGTACAAGGAGGAGAAAAATACAAAAACGGATACATCGTATATGGTCTGGGTAATTTTTATTTACCCAACGGCGTATTTGCAAGAGGTACATTACATTTTCCTGAATTTGCAAAAATGCAGTTAGCATTTGAATATGATAGTAAAAGTGGAGAAGCTTGGTGTCATTGGTTTAGATATAATGAAGACCAAACATTGACATTCCTAAAGTCAGAAATATTTGAAAAATCGGAAATATTAAAGGAATATAGTCCATTTCAGAATATGGATGATCAATCTTACATTGATTATTACAAAAAGAACAGGAGAAAAAAAATGTTGGTGCCTATTTACAAAAATCACAAAGATACTTTTACCAATCTGGTGTACACTAAACTACTGAAGTCTAGGGCAAAGTTTGCTAGGTTTCTAGCAGAGAAAAAGCTTATAAAATGGCAAAATTGAAAAGGTTAATATGGGTTTTTTAGTTAACATAAGAAGTGTAGCTTTTTGGGCAATCGATGCTTTAAAGGGAAGTCATATTAGGCAACATTTGAATAGTATTAAAAAAGAACTAGACACCCAAAATAGCAATCAAAATCAGCTTGCCAAGTTATTGAAACATGCTGTAGCCACAGTGCCTTTTTATAAAAAGTATAGTGACTCACCTACCATCATAAACTTTCCTGTTGTAAATAAAACGCTAATAAAATCTGAAGTTAATGACTTTATGTCAAAAGGTTATGATAAAGAGACACTTTTAAGATTGACGACATCAGGGTCTACAGGCACACCTTTTACTGTTTTTCAAGATAAAAATAAAAAAAATAGAAACACAGCAGATACTATGGTATTTGCCGAAAAAGCAAATTATCATATAGGTGAAAAGCTTTATTATTTAAAAATTTGGAGTGAAGCTAATAAAAAAAACACATGGACAAAGTGGACACAAAATATTGAAACAATAGATGTGCTAAGTCTTGACGACCAAACACTTTCACATTTACTAAGTGATTTTAAAGGTGAAAAAAGTCCATTTGGCATAATAGGGTATGCATCTGCATTAGAATCTTTATGTAAGTATTGTGATAGATATCCAGAAAAAGTAGGTAAAACAAAAGTCCAATCAATTATTTCCATATCAGAATCACTTTCATCCGAAGTTAAACAAAGATTAAGTACTCACTTCGGAATTCCAGTTGTGGCAAGATATTCAAATGTTGAAAATGGCATTTTAGGGCAACATAGAATGGATCATTCAGAAGAGTTTGAGTTGAACCATGCAAGCTATTTCTTTGAAACAATGGAACTAGACCGCGATGAAGTCTTAAAGGATGGTGAGACAGGTAGAATTGTTATAACGGATTTGTACAATTTTGCAATGCCTATGATTAGGTACGACACAGGCGATATCGGTTGTATCATTAGAAGCACAGTGTCTGGAAAAAGGGTATTGATAAACCTTGAAGGAAGAAAATTAGATGTTTTGTATAATACCCAAAGACAACTTGTTTCATCCCTTTTAGTTTACAAGAATATGTGGAAGTACAAAGAGATAGACCAATACCAGCTCATCCAAAAAGGAGAAAAAGACTATTCATTTAAAATTAGTTCATCTGTAGGTTTTAATCGCAAAGAAGAAATTACCAATGAATATAAATCATATCTAGGTGGAGATGCAAATATACAAATTGAAATAGTGCATGAAATTCCCCTTTTAGCTTCTGGAAAAAGGAGAAAAGTAGTACAAGAATATTATAAATGAGTACCAAACTAAATATTTTGATCACAGGTGTGGGAGGTCCTACGCCAAGGAGTTTTGCTAGAGCCATTAAGGAAGTTGGAAGTTATAAGTCTTATCGACTCATTGCCACAGATATCCATCCTTATGCCATTGGCTTATACCAAACAGCATTATTTGATAAATCTTACATCACGCCTAAATCTTCAGACCCTGATTATTGGACGGCTATGGAATTGATTATTAAGGAAGAAAAAATTGATATAGCCATCATCTTACCCGAACAAGAGGTGTTGACATGGAGCCATAGACAGGCATCGGGTACGCTACCTTGTAAAGCACTTATTCCACCCAAAAAAGCGGTAGACAAAATGTTGGACAAAGGTATATTGACCGAAGCTTTATCATCTAGTGGTTTGGTACCAGCATCGGTTTTGATCGACATTCATAATGAAAATCTTAAAGAATACACAGAATCATCATTAAAGTATCCTTATTGGATTAGATCAGCTACGGGTTCATCAGGATTGGGTTCCTACAAGATTGAAAACTTCGACGACTTACAAAGATGGGTATCCATAAATAAAGGAATAAATAATTTTATAGCTAGCGAATATTTGCCAGGTAGAAATTTAGCATGTAAAATGCTTTATTTCAACGGTAAACTGATAAGGTCTGCATGTGCTGAAAGAGTGAATTATATCATGGCAAAAGTATCGCCTTCCGGAATTACGGGTAATACATCATTCGGAAGACTAATTAACGATGATACAGTCTTTGTTGCTGCTAAACAAGCAATGGATATCATGTTTAACCTTACAGGGGCAGAAAAACATGGTTTTTATACCGTTGATTTGAAAGAAGATGAATTAGGAGAACCTAAAGTTACTGAGATTAATGTAAGACATGTCGCTTTTACGCAATGTTTTGCCATGGGTGGAGCAAATTTATGTGAAGATACAATTAGACTTTTAGACAATGATCCATCATTTAATATGGACTTTCATCTATATGAGTTTGAAGAAGGATTGATATTTTTAAGAGATGTGGACGAAAGGCCAATTTTGATGAAGGAAGAAGACCTGATGAAGTTAGGATAGTATGTATAGTGTTATTAAAAGGTTTTTTGATATCGTTTTTTCAGGAATTGGGCTAGTTTTGTTACTTCCTATTTTTGTTCCTATTATGATTCTATTAAAACTTACAGGGGAAGGAGAGATATTTTATAAACAACAAAGAGTAGGATATAAAAATA
>JBGSOH010000098.1:0-17039 GCA_041739205.1 Saprospiraceae bacterium | reverse complement strand
CAAATGCTTTAGGTTGCGATAGTATCATCAATATAGAAATATCCATTTTGCCTACATCATCAGATATACGATCGCTATCTATTTGTATTGGCGATTCCATACAAGTACACAATACATGGCAATACCAATCTGGTACCTATTCTGAAACCTTCACAAATAGTCAAGGTTGTGACAGTATTTCTGTGGTGTCGCTCAGTGTGGCTCCTTATATGCTTGAGAATGATTCTCTTAGTATTTGTGATGGGGACTCTGTCACTGTCAATGGACAGATGGTATATACCGCAGGTCTTTATGTCGACACTATTGATGTAGTTGGTAGTTGCCAGAAAATATTGACTACTCACATTACACTGATAGATCGTATTGCAGAAAGTATGCTGCTGACACTTTGTCCTGATAGCAGCGTTACGGTTGGTAACTTGGTCATCGATGAGAGTGGTACTTTTACCGTCGATCTTACATCGCAAGCTGGATGTGACTCCACATTAACTATTGTTGCAAATAAACTTATATGGCCTCAACCACCAATTATAACTATCAACTGTCAAGATGAGGAATATGCTGCTACATGGACAGCACAAGCGCCATGGAATATCGAATGGAGCGATGGCTCAACCGACACCATATTTCGACAAGAAGAAGGCGGTAGGCTGACCATGAGAAGTTATACTGATGGTTGTGAAAAAGTATTTGAATATGACTTACTACCGATACCAAAACTGAGTGATATTCCACAACTAGGAGATCAGCTTGTGAAAGGCAGTGTTTCTTTACCACTTTCAGTAGATCTTGATGAAACATCATGGAGAATCGCGTGGAGTCCAGAAGGACTTTTCAGTTGCGCTACTTGTTTTGACACTGAACTCACCACATATACAGACACTATTGTAACAGTAGTGATGACACATGAGTCAGGATGTAGTTTTGAACAACAATTTCGCATCATCCGAGATGTAAGTTCAGTGATTTCCGTACCGAATATCTTTAATCCAACATCCACAGGTGGTAATAATCTTTGGACCGTGACAGTACCATCTGGTTCGCTCGTCGCCGAAGTCCATATCTATGATAGGTGGGGCAATCAAGTTTTTACATCAAAAAATGGCAATCAGATAACTTGGGATGGGAATTACCAAGGGAAGGAATTATCGACAGGTGTATATGTTTATCATGTAAAAGTGGTAGATGGCGACGGAAAGATATTGATGCTTTATGGTGATGTTACTTTGGTGAGGTAGGGAGAAATTGTTTTATGCCGCTGATGCTGCACACGATTGTTGATGCCGCTGAAGCTGCACAAGTTTGCGGATACCGCTGAAGCTGCACACGATTGCTTGTTTACGTTGGGCTGCGCATTATGAAGGAGTAAAAATTGCAATCGTTGATTGAAATGCCAATACAGCTCATCCTGTTTTAAAACTGCTTGATGCCGCTGAAGCTGCACACGATTGCTTGTTTACGTTGGGCTGCGCATTATGAAGAAGTTTGTTTTAATGGATTTCCATATTTATTTGGAAGTATCGTGATATAAATTTCAATCGCAGATTGCATTGCCATTAAAGTCCATCCTGTTTTAAAACTGCTTGATTTGTTGATTTGATTGATGCCGCTGAAGCTGCACACGTTTGCTGAATTGCTAAATTGTTGATTTGCTGATTTGTTGATTTGCGGAATTGCTTGATTACGTTGGGCTTCGCATAATTTAGGAGATCAACTCATCCCCTAACCCCTTCTCTTAAAAAAGAAGGGGAACTGTTCACGTTGGGCTTCGCATAATGAAGAAGTTTGTTTTTAATGGATTTCCAAATTTATTTGGAAGGATCTTGATATAAATTGCAATCGAAGATTACAGTGCCATTAACGCCATTCTTATCATAAAAAATCATGCTAATCATTTAATCATATAAATCATAGTTCAGACTAATGATGTATTGCTTGATGCCGCTAATGCTGCACACGATTGTTGATGCCGCTGAAGCTGCACACGTTTGGGGATGCCGCTGAAGCTGCACACGATTGCTTTTGTACGTTGGGCTTCTCATTATATAGAAGTTTATTGTTAATAGGTTTCCAAAACTTGTTTAGAAGTATCGTAATATAAATCGCCATTGTAGATTGCAATGCCATTGGTAAGCTCCAAAGCTGGAAGCTTTGTCTACTTTAAAAGTTAGCATATGTAAATAAATTGTTAACTTTTAAAAAACTTTGGAAACTTTTGAACATTATATAGTTTCCAAAGTTTACCTTTGCATGATGAATGTAAAAGATAGTTTACTTAATGCGGCATTCGAGTTATTCCTCAAGTATGGCATCAAAAGTGTCAGCATGGATGATATATCTAGGAAACTCGGTATATCCAAAAAAACCATTTACGGGTGCATAGCCAATAAAGAATCACTGATTAGCGATATTGTAGAAAACCACTTGGAATCTGATGAACGAGAGATCTTAAAGATCCAAGGTAGATCTAGTGATGCCATAGAAGAAATGGTCAATATTAGCCAGCATATTCTTACTTTCCTTTGTGATATGACACCATCTTTGGTGTTTGACTTAAAAAAATATCACCCTGAGTTGTGGAACAGGATCGAAAAGCAACATTTTAAATTTATAGAAAATACGATACACAATAATCTTGTCCGTGGGCAAAAAGAAGGATTGTACCGAACCAACTTTGATGCCAAAATAGTATCGAAGTTATATGTTGTCAAATCAAACTGTATCGTAGATACTGACAACTTTCCTGTAGCAACTTTTGATAGGGTCACCTTATTCAAACAATTAGTTAGTTACCATATTCATGGCATAGTTTCCCCCGAAGGATTTCAATTATTTCAACAAAAACATAAAACCTTTTTTAATTTATGAGATCATATTTAATCATATTGTGCGCTTTGATAGCTTCCAATGTCTTTGGTCAGCAAGTCAGAAAACTTTCTCAGAATGAAGCCGTGGAGACTGCCATCAAAAATGCCATTGAGATTCAAAATCTAAAGCTCGATGAAGAGATTCAACTTGCCCAAAATAATGAAATCAAAGGGTCTGCATTACCGCAAATCAGTGCCGATGGCCAAATGTCCTATTATACCAATTTACCACAAATTCCATTTCCATCTTCAGATTTATCAATTTATGAAGTGCTTGACAAAGAACGGGTAACAAATGAGGATGGAAATCGTATTACCAAAGATAATGCATCCTTTGGCATCCAAGCGGTATCATTCGTAGCGCCTTTAAATTACCAATATGGCGTCGGTGTGCAGCAGCTATTATTCCAACCTGATATATTCGTAGCGCTTAAAGCTAGACAGTCTGTACTCGATTTTGCAAAAGGAAATACGGAAGTAGCTATAGAAAAAGTTAAAGAAGCTGTACAAAAAGCATATTACTCTGTTTTGGTCGCTCAAAATCAAAAATCTACTGTGGATGCAACGATGCAGAGGCTAGATAAATTGAGTTTTGAAATGGGTCAAATGTATAAAAATGGTTTTGTAGAGAAATTGGATATTGACAAACTCAGTGTCACGCTGAACAATACAAAAACGGCTCAGAACCAAATAAACAATGGTATTGCGATCAATCTTGCAGTGTTAAAAAATGCGCTTGGTATTTCTCAAAAAGATTCTGTTGTACTAACTGACCCACTAGACGTCTCCGCATTACAAGCAGATATCGTGAAACTTGGTCAGGAAGTAAAGTATGAAGACAGAAGCGAATACAGATTATTAGGTACGGCAAAGAGACTTCAAGAATTGGACGTAAAAAGATTTAAGATGGCATACTTTCCAACAGTGGCTGCCTTCTATCAATTCCAGAGAAGTGGCCAGAGAAATGATATTTACGATGTGAATGGATCAGGTCCTTGGTTTGCATTTAATACAGGATTAGTAGGTCTTTCTATCAAACAACCAATCTATGATGGTGGTCAGAAAAAGCACAAAATCCAACAAGCAAAATTGAAGTTGCAAAAGATAGACAATAATATCATAGAACTATCTAGATACATCGATCTCGAAAATAATATTGCTAAAAATAGTCTTACCAATGCTGTTCTTAATCTTGAAGTACAGAAAAGAAATATGGAGCTTGCAGAGTCGGTATTCAATAGTACGACCAAAAAATATCAATCTGGATTGGGTTCGAGTTTCGAAGTGATACAGACAGATACTGAAGTCCAAAGAGCCAATGGAAGCTATTTCCAAGCATTGTATGACGCTTATGTAGCAAAAGTCAACTATCTAAAATCAATAGGTAAATTATAATAAATCAAAACAAAATCATAAAATATCATGAACGCAAAATTTAGTGTATTAATAATTATACTTGCTTTGATGAGTTGTGGTTCTGAGCCAGAACAAACCACAGGAATCGATGCTAAGTTGAAGGAATTGGAAACGCTGAAAACAGAGATGGCAGAACTTTCAGCCAAAATCAAAACGACGGAAGATGAAATCATTAAGATGGATCCAAGTCGTGGTATCAAACCAAAATTGGTATCAACAGCCACTTTAACACCAGAAGGATTTAACCATTACATAGACTTACAAGGTGTAGTAAGTAGCAAAAACATATCATACGTCGCTCCTAGAAACGGAATGGGTGGATATGTAAAACAGTTGTACATCAAAGCTGGACAAAATGTCAAAAAAGGTCAATTGATCATGAAATTAGATGATCAAGTACTTAGACAAAGCATCGAGTCAATCAAAACGCAATTGGGCTTGGCAAAAAACATTTATGATCGTACTAAAAATCTTTGGGATCAAAATATAGGTACAGAAGTGCAACTCCTGACTGCTAAAAACAATGTGGAAGCACTCGAAAATCAAATTAAGACTCAAGAAGAACAGTTGAAAACATTCCTAGTATATGCTGATCAAAACGGTGTAGCAGATATCGTCAATATCAGAGTGGGCGAACTTTTCACAGGTATGGGTGCAACAGGACCACAAATCCAAATCGTAAACAACGCCAACTTGTCTATCAATATCGAAATACCAGAAAATTATACTGGTATCATCAAACAAGGAGCAAAAGTAGTGGTAGAAATTCCTGCTATTTCTAAGACATTTGAAACAAGAATAGACCGCATAGCGCAATCTATCAATGCAGCATCACGTGGATTTACAGCAGAATGTAGTATACCTAACTCTGCTGGTCTTAAACCAAATATGTCAGCTTATACGAAGATATTGAACCATTCTAATGCAAAGGCGATGGTTATTCCTGTCAACATTATCCAAACGGATGAAAAAGGAAAATACATCTATGCCCTTCAAGTAAAAGATGGTAAAAAAACAGCAGTCAAAAAATCAGTAACGATAGGTCAATTGTACGAAGATAATATAGAAATTTTGTCTGGACTAGTTTCTGGTGATCAAATCATCATCCAAGGTCACCAAAATTTATATGAAGGTCAGTTCATCGAAGATAGTCAAAAATAGTCCTACATCACCCTATAAAAATTCACAAAAGTGTCCAATCATTTAAATAAAATACAACAAAAGTTTAAGGAATTTTGGCCCACAAGCTGGTCTGTGGACAACAGAACGACTTTGTATATCATCACCATGATGGTAACGGGATTCGGGATGTATATCTTCCTTACACTACCGAAAGAACAGTTTCCAGATATCGTCGTTCCTACCATTTCGGTGACGACAGTTTATGTAGGTAACTCGCCGAGTGATATAGAAAACCTAGTCACCAGACCTATTGAGAAACAAATCAAAGGTATCTCTGGTGCTAAGGTCAATAAAATAAATTCTACTTCACAGACAGACTTCAGTTTGATTATCGTAGAATTTGATACAGATATCAAGCCAGAAATAGCCAAACAAAAAGTAAAAGATGCCGTCGATAAAGCACAAACTGACTTACCACAAGATCTTACACAATTGCCTAACGTGCAGGAATTTGCATTCTCAGATATGCCTATCATGTTTGTCAATATCAGTGGTGATTATGACGGACTGGCACTGAAAGCATATGCTGAAAAGATGCAAGATAAGTTCGAAACCCTTTCAGAAGTCACACGTGCAGAGATAGTGGGAGCACCCGAAAGAGAAATTCAGATCAATGTAGATCCACTCAAAATGGAGCAAGCATTAATCAGTTTTGATGATATTGCCAATGCTGTGGCGTATGAAAATATGGACATAAGTGGTGGTAAAATCAGTGTAGGAACGATGGACCGTACGCTCAGAATAAAAGGGCAAATAGAAAACAGTACTGCACTTAATAGTATCATACTCAAAACGCCAAGTGGTGGATCTGTTTATCTAAAAGATATTGCTGAGATCAAAGATACCGTAAAACAAACAGAAAGTTATGCCCGACTGAATGGTAAAAACGTGGTCACCCTAAACATTGTAAAACGTCCAGGTGAAAACTTGATCAACTGTGCTGGAAAAATCAAAGAGATGGTTGCAGAAATGCAAATCGATGAATTGCCTAAAGATCTAAATGTAGTCGTCACAGGAGACCAAAGTAAACAAGCTGCGACTTCATTTGAAGAATTGGTCAATACCATCATTATCGGCTTCCTTTTGGTATTATTGATTTTGATGTTTTTTATGGGTGTCACCAATGCCTTCTTCGTAGCCTTAAGTGTACCGCTGAGTGTATTTATAGCATTTTTGTTTTTACCATTTGCGGAGCTTATTGTTGGTTCAGACATTACATTAAATTTCATTGTTCTATTTGCCCTGTTGTTTGGGCTAGGTATTATTGTGGATGATGCCATCGTGGTCGTTGAAAACACACACCGGCTTTACGAAAATGGCAAAACACCTATCATAAAAGCCGCCAAAGCTGCTGCAGGAGAAGTATTTATACCCGTATTAGCAGGTACACTTACCATCATTGCACCCTTTTTTCCGCTGATATTCTGGAAAGGTATTATTGGTAAATTTATGATCTACCTTCCGGTGATGTTGATATTTACTTTATTTGCATCATTGATCGTGGCCTTCATCATGAACCCTGTATTTGCAGTCAGTTTTATGAAACCTGAAGGTAAAGAACTTGACCCACCCAAGTCATCTATATTTAAAAAATGGTGGTTTTGGTTGATGGTAGCTTTGGGAGTATTATTCCATCTTACAGGTAGTCCTGGCAAAGGAAATTTCTTATTGTTATTTTCAGTCTTGACCATTATCCATATTTATGTCATGCAGGATGTAATTTACTTCTTCCAAGAAAAGATATTGCCTTACTTGATGAATAAATATGAAGATTTGTTGAGATGGTTACTTAAAGGAAGACGTCCTATTGCTGCTTTTATCAGTACATTTGTTCTGTTTGGTATTTCATTTTGGATGTTAATTGCTAGTAAGCCTGATTTTCCGTTTTTCCCTAGTGGTCAGCCGAATATGATCTATGTCTATCTTAAGATGCCTATTGGTACCAATGCTCAAGAAACGGACAAAGTACTAAAACAATTGGAAGTCAAAGTATTCGAAGCATTAAAGACACTTAAACCTACTGAAGAAGGTTCTATCGTGGAAAGTATCCTGTCCAATGTAGCGGTGAATGCCAATAATCCGATGGACAATAACAGAAGTACACAGACTAATCTAGGAAGAATTCAAGTATCATTTGTGGAATTTGCAAAAAGACCAGATACGCCTACCTTACCATATCTAGATTCTATACGTGCGGTAGTGAAAAATATTCCAGGAGCACAAGTAACTGTAGAACAAGAATCAGGAGGTCCTCCAACCGAACCACCTGTAAATATTGAAATATTTGGTGACAACTTCGAAGACAATGCAAAAGTGGCGACAGATTTATACAATTACCTAGATGTCAACAAGGTAGATGGTGTAGAAAATCTTGCCATGGATATTGACTTAAATAATCCTGAAGTTACCATCAATGTAGATAAAGAAAGAGCAGCAATAGAAGGTGTTAATACAGCGCAAGTTGGAAATGCTATCAGGACAGCTCTTTTCGGTAGGAAGGTGAGTAAATTGAAATCAGGTGAAGACGAATTTGAAATACAATTGAGATACAATGAATTGAAGAGAAACAATCTTCAAAGTTTGATGAACATGCGTATTACATTCAGAGATTTTAATACTGGAAGGATCAAACAAATTCCGATTAGTACGGTAGCTAAATTCGACTTTACTAGTTCATCAGGTGGTATTAAACGTAAAAACTTAAAACGTACCATCCAATTACAATCAGCTGTCACAGACCTTTCTGCTGTAGGATCTATCAATGCAGCGTTGGGAAGTAAGATCAACGATTTTAAAACCAAATATACCATCCCTGAAGGTGTCAGCATCATTCAAAGTGGTGAAAGTGAGCAACAACAAGAGACCAATTCGTTTTTGGGTATGGCATTTATCCTAGCATTGGGACTTATATTCCTAATATTGGTGATGCAATTCAACTCATTGAGCAAGCCATTTATCGTATTGACGGAGATATTTTTCTCTATCATTGGTGTTTTCTTAGGATTTGCCATCACGGGTATGACTATGCCTACGATTATGGTTTTGGTCGGTGTGATTGGTCTAGCAGGAATCGTGATCAAAAATGGTATCTTGCTGATAGAGTTTACAGAAGAGCTGAGAGAAAGAGGGATGAAAACCAAAGAAGCAACGATACAAGCTGGAAAGATTCGTATCATTCCAGTTTTATTGACGGCTATTGCAACGATTTTAGGTTTATTGCCATTGGCAGTAGGATTTAATATCAATTTTGAGTCTTTGTTTACCCATTTAGACCCTAAAATATTCTTAGGTGGAGACAGTGTGGTATTCTGGGGACCATTGGCATGGACGATCATTTTTGGATTGATCTTATCGTTTTTCTTGACATTATTGATGATACCGAGCATGTACGTCATGTCTGAAAGATTGCGTAGACCAATGATTAAATTTTATGGAACAAAATTCATTGCATTACTTGGATTTACTGGACCATTTTTCTTTATCTTTGTAGGTCTAATGTACTTTATAAGATGGATCACGGGAAGACCAGTCTGGAACGGTACATATAAATACAAATAATTTTTGAAGAAGTAAGTTGTGCATAAGTACAACTTACTTCTTTAACCATAAAAAAATAAGAACGTATGAGTAAGTATGCGCATTTGAGATTGGAATACAAAAAAGAAAAACTCTCTGAAGAAAGTGTGGAAGCAAATCCGTTGACTCAATTTGAGATTTGGTTTCAAGAAGCAATGAATGCAGAAGTACCTGAGCCAAATGCATTTGCCCTTGCGACATCCGGTCCACTTGGTATTCCATCAGCGAGAATTGTGTTACTCAAAGGTGTAGATCGTGATGGTTTTGTTTTTTATACAAATTACAAAAGTGACAAAGCCAAAGACATCGCCTACAATAGTCATGTGGGCATGTGTTTCCTATGGCATGAACTAGAAAGACAAGTCCGTGTCATTGGACGAGCGGCCAAAGTATCTAGAGAAGAGTCTGAAATCTATTTCCACTCTCGACCACGAGAAAGTCAGATTGGCGCATGGGTATCTCCACAAAGCGATGAGATAGCTTCTAGAGATGTATTAGACCAGAAACTGGCAGAAGTGACTGCCAAATATGAAAACGATGAGATCATTCCTTTACCTGACCATTGGGGAGGATACCGTATCATACCAGAAGAAATAGAGTTTTGGCAAGGAAGACCCAATAGACTGCACGATAGAATTCTATACCACAACTTAGAAGGGTACTGGAAAATCGAGAGATTGGCACCATAACTAATAAATGAATCAACAAAAGTATAGAAATGATTATCTAAATTCTAGCTTAGTAAGAGCTCTAATTCTTATGAGTTTGCTCTTGCTTTTCGGTATTTTGGGTTATTTTTTTTTATTTGGATATGATTTAGTTGATGCTATTTACATGACTGTAATTACAGTAGGCACTGTCGGTTTTGGAGAAGTTAACCCTCTGGACTCGGCTGGAAAAATCTTTACATCCATCCTCATCTTATTGAGTATATTTATTTTTGCTTACGCTGTCACCACCATTTCAGCATTTCTTATCTCCGTTAATTCGATTGACAATTATAAAAAAAGGAAGATGCAACAAAAAATCAATGCCTTAAAAGATCATACCATTTTGTGTGGATACGGCAGAAACGGAAAACAAGCAGCTATCAAACTTCAAAACTATAAAAAAGCCTTTGTCATCATTGAACAGAATCCCCAAGCCATTAGGATTCTAGAAGAAGAAGGTTTGCTTTATCTTGATGGGAACGCTACCGATGATGAAGTATTGGTAAGAGCTGGCATTCAAAATGCAAAATTTCTAATTACCACATTGCCTTCAGATTCAGACAATGTTTTTATTGCATTGACAGCAAAACAGTTACATCCAAACATACATATCTATAGTAGAGCAAGCGAAGACTCTAGTATTAAAAAGTTAAAAATTGCTGGTGCACAACATGTCGTCATGCCAGATAAAATAGGTGGTGAACATATGGCGTCCCTAATTGTAGCTCCCGATTTAATAGAATTTATAGATAATTTATCTGACTCTAGTAATGGTCATATGAAAATTCAGGAAATCATCCTATCTACCCAACCCAATGTCAGAAGTCTTGACGAACTAGCTGTAAAAGAAAAAACAGGATGTACGGTCATAGGTTATAAAACAAGTTTGGGTGAATATATCATCAATCCTACGCACGATCTACCCGTAGAACATGATGGACGAGTGATAGTATTGGGCAATGAAGAACAAATCAATAAGCTCAATCAGGCGTTTAGAATTTTTTAAACATTGGTTTTATTAATGTTTAAATTCAAATGTTGAGTGTCTTTAAAATCATTTGATATTCATCCAATTTTCCTCCCCCTATTTGTTCTGCATAGTCTTTTGCTTCTTGTTTAAAACGCTCTAACCTTTCATCAACTAAAATACTTGACGTAATTACTTTATACATATATCCTACTGTATACTCTCTATCCAATTTTGATAGCGGAACATCTACTATGTTTTGTAAAAACATAGGTAAAGACAACCATTTTGTGTCAAATTTTTTATATAATTTATCAAAATATTCCAATAATTTCTCTCTAAACGCTTCAAAATCAGCATCAATTATCGGAGTTTCTATCTCCAATTCGGGTTTATCATATCCAAGTGATGTAGCAATTTGAGTATTGATCGATCCCATAGAAAATGTTCGAATTGGGTCTGTAATAACATTTTTAATCTCTAGGAGCTTATTGTATAATTCATAATAAACCCTACAGACCAAAATTCCTTCATAATTCATTTCATTAGAAAAACCTTCCACAAAAAATACAACGAGGTCGCTATATCTAAGGTCAACATATTCTCTTTGAAAACTGTAACCATCCATTGCTGAAATTTGCCACCCTTTATTGGACATATCCCAGAGGATATCTTCCAAAAAATCATCAAACTTTCTATTTGTATTCATATCTCTTACGTTTTTGGTATTAAATAATTTTGATCCCAATCATACATGGGTTCTATTCTTTTTAACAATAATCCACATTCCTTTAGTATTAAAATTCTTCTTGCAATATCAGGGTTAGGATTTATTGCTTGGAGCGAATTTAATTCATCTATTGAATAATCATAAAACTCATCTAGTTTAGGATGATTACAAAGGCGCCATAATATTAATTTTCTTTCTGTACACGATCCTGGTTCTATAAATTTACTATATTCTTGTACATCAAATGACTCAATATATGGCAAAATATTACGAAAATCTTGAAACTTATCAAAAAAAGGCTTTGCCGAATCACTCCAAAACTGATTACATTTTTCAGCCATTCGTATGATATCTTTCACTCTGTTTATTTCTTCGTGTGGAAAATAATATGGTTGTGATGGATATGGATAATACTCAGGAAATAAATACACAAATGTTGAAGCATGATCTCTCCTGAATTTTTTAGGTACTTTTGATTTACCAAACTTTTCCAATAGCCTTAAAATGTTTTCTTCTATCCCAATGTATGTAATATTAGCTCCCAAGCTATCGACGTAACTATAAGTATCATTAAGTGTAAATTGACATCTCAGATATACATCTTCATTTTCATGATGTAATCTTACATTAAAAGCTCTAGCTTCTTTTGATGGGTCGATAGTAAATCTACTATCGTTAAAAGCAAGTAAATCTAAAAATTCTTTTTCGTATTTCATATCATTATGGGTTAAATCCTGTTTCACCAATTTTAATGTTTGTGAATATGCTCCATTTTCTCTATAACCTATTGATTGAGCTAGTTCATTTCTGGTTACCAATTTTTTCTAAAATAAAATAAAAAACTAAATCCACAATAATTTGGCTCAAAGTTAAGTATTATTTTATTTCAAACCATGTAAATTACTTAAATTTGTATTTTTACATTTTATTTTCTTTAAATATTTAATATTATTTTTTCAAATTTAAATCTCATTTATGCTAAATCTTAAGCAAACAAAAAGAATTCAATTAGACAATCAAACGTTATTTGTCTTAAAAATGCAAGCTGAGAAAGATGGCAGAAAACTTAAAAATTTCATAGAAGATCTTCTTAAAGAACAAGCTGAAAAATCAAAATTAACGCCAGAGTACAAAATACTTATGGATGAAATGTTAGAAAAGCATGAGCGAGGTGAAGTTGGATATATGGATTGGGATGATTTTAAAAAAACCGTAATTTAAACAGGCATGTTTCTTATTAAAATCTCTGAAGATGCTCAATTTGATATCAAGGAAATAATTACATACTACAATAAAATTGAATTTTCCTTATCAAAAAAATTTATGAAAGATTTAGAAAAATCTATAAGTAAAATTGCAAAAAATCCTTACAACTTTCAAATTAGGTATAAAAGTGTTAGAATATCATTTACAAAAACATTTCCTTATGGTATTCATTTCATAATCGATAAAATATTATATTTGTGTTTAAAGTGCTTCACACAAAAAGATTTTTTGAATAGCATATTTGTAAACTTAGATGACAAAATCTATAATACTCAATTGAAAGCAAAAAGTTTAAGATGAAAAATTTTACAAAAATGCTTCTTTGCATTTGTCAATTACCAAAAATCCAAAAGATGAAAATAATATTTAGAAAAAGTACTCCCTACCCTTTCCCTATCTCATCTCGCATATACTGACCGTCCCAAGCGTGGTCGTCATCACTAAATGCTTCAGCTAAGTCATTCTGTAAGAGTTGTTCTTGCCATTCTATTTCTTCTTTTACGGTCAGGATATATTCCGTCAGATTGTTACGCTTTTTTGCTAAATTCTCTAGTGATTTTTCATCATAATTAATGAATTTAAGGCTTTGTCTGATGGCTGTATACTTTCTAAATCCTAGTGAAGACAATACATCCGCACCTAAATGAGCTGCGGTGTATAGTGTTTCTCTATAAATATTTGCAATGCCCAAATCCATCAATTCATAAGCATCATAACGATTTCTTGCTCTTGAAAAAACTTTGATATTGGGAAAATGCTTTTTTACAGTTTCTATCAAACGATGATTTATTTCTGGTGAATCTATGGCCGCAATAAGTACATGCGCTTCACTCGCTCCAGCTGCATGAAGCAAGTCGTGTCTAGTGGCATCTCCATAATAAACTTTGAAACCCATTTTACGAAGTAAGGCTACCCTATCAGAATCATGATCAAGAATGGTTGCTTCTACTTTATTTGCCCTGAGTAATCGCCCTACTGTACTTCCAAAATGACCAAACCCTGCTATGATGACTTTATTTTTTTCATTAATCTCATCACTCTCGTCTTCTGTTGGCACTTTTTTAACACCAAAATATGGATCAATAATTCTTTCGTTTATTAACAATAGAAATGGTGTCGAGACCATCGTAAGCGCTACCACAGCCATCATGGTAGAACTGAGTTGATTGTCTAAAATACCAAGCTGTGTAGCAAATCCTAATAAGACAAAAGCAAATTCTCCTGCTTGAGATAGGCCAAAAGAAAATATAAAGTTTTGATCACTCTCCATTTTAAAAACCTTGCCAATACCAAATAAAACGGCAAACTTCACCACCAAAATTATGGCAACCAACATCGATATAATGCCTGGTGAATTAAAAACTTGGTTAAAATCGATGGTCACGCCTACACTCACAAAAAACAAACCCAACAACATACCTTTGAATGGTTCGATATCGCTTTCTAACTCATGTCGAAACTCAGAATTAGCCAAAACGACACCTGCCAAAAACGTACCAAGTGCGGGACTCAGTCCCACAGCTTGCATCAGAGCAGCAACACCTACCACCAAAAATATAGATGACGCCGTAAATAATTCCCTCAATCCCGTCTTAGAAATATATCTCAAAAACGGAACGATCATATATCTTCCGGTCACTAAAATCACACATACCGCAGCCAAAATCAACAATACTTGCATTCCTCCTGACTGATCATCCATAAACGAACCGCTATGATCTCCATCGCCCACGACCATCTTTGGTCCCAGAAATGGCAGAATGGCTAAAATAGGAATGATCGCTATATCTTGGAAGAGTAACACGGCAAATGAAGCCTGTCCTGAGACCATTTTGCTAAATCCCTTTTCCTTTAGGGTCTGAAGTACTATGGCGGTCGAGGACATAGCAAATGCAAGTGCTATAGTAACAGCTGACTGCCATGTAGGAGCAAAAAATAGTAAGGCAATATAAAGGATGAAACCTGTGACCAACATTTGAGCAGTACCAAGACCAACGATGGCTTTTCACATTTCCCAAAACTTCTGTGGATCTAGTTCGAGCCCAATCAGAAACAACATCAGCACTACACCAAACTCGGATGCATGCATAATATCTTCGCCATTATCACCTGCCAATTGTAAGACAAAGGGTCCAATAATAATACCTGCGATCAAATACCCGACTATGGAACTTAGACCTATCTTTTTTGCAATGGGTACCAATACCATTGATGCCCCAATATAAACCAATGCTTGGATTAAAAATTCATTACTCATCTGTGCCTTGTGTTTTTTCAGTGATGAAATCAGTCATCAATTCATATTCAGCGCTGATATCTTTAAAGTTTTGTCCAGTCAACCAATCAATTATTTCTTGGTAATGACTGACAATGTTTTTTATTTTTTCGGAATCTGCTCTATTAGAATCATACACTACAAAGGGTGGTAAGTAAGTCATTTTGCAGAGATTGACCGTTTGTTGGAATGGACGGAGATACTGTCTGACAGGATATTTGTTTCCACCTTCCTGAGAATAAGCTAATTGGCTACCACCTGCGCTTATCGTTTGCAAGACGAATTTGCCTTGTAGTGCATGTCCACCTGGTCCATAAGCCCATTTAAATTCCAATACCATGTCTATCCATTGTTTTAATAATGGAGGACAACTGTACCAATAAAATGGATGGTGCCAAATGATAATGTCATGGCTACGTAGAAGTTCTTTTTCGTGTTTTATATCAATGTCAAACTCAGGGTAAACTTCATACAAGTCGTGAAAAGTAATATTTTCAAGATTTTTGTAAACACGACAAAGACTCTTGTTGATGAGTGACTTTTCGTACAATGGATGGGCAAATAAAACTAAGATTTTGGGTTGCATATCAATGATTACATTTGAAAACTATTGAGAATGAAACCCTTGTTGCATCTCAATAGTTCACAAAAATAAATTATCTATTGATATTCGATTAGATCATTTGGTTAACCCGCAATATGCAATAGAAAATCTATTACATGCCGAAATTCCTGCAAAATAAGGCTCCGCCGCGGCGGATAATTTTCAATCACTCACCATAGTGGACTATGATTCGCTCCCGAAAATTCTTATTTTATTGGCCTTTCAGCCTTCACTACGAAGTTCTAATGCATAATGCGGGTTTACTAAAATACTATCTTTTTTGTTAGACCTTATTTACGTCCTGGGACTTGCTCTATGATGAAATTAAAATTAGACAATAATCCACTATTTAATGGATGTAATAATACTTGACTAAACAAGTAGTTTTTATCATCATTCGGATTGTCAAATTTTGCTTTACCATTTAAATCGAAGTCTCCTTGGTGATATGCCAATGCAAAGTTATAATTGGATGTATTTTGATTATTTTCTGGAGATGCAAAAACATCAAAAAACAGTATGTTCTGATCATCACCAGGATTAACGAATTTGATTCTACCATTTGAGTCAAAATCTCCTCCCCACATACAACTGTAACCAAAAACTATATCACTTTTTTGTGCTAATCCAGTATAATCATAACCATTATTTAAGCTAGTACCGAAATCAAATACTGGCGTAGTAGGTTTTGTAAAGTCAATTAAACTTCTATTGGACACTTTCTGAGACATGACACCTAAGTGATTCCTGTGCCTTACAACCACATAAAAACTATCCAATAAAACGCCAGAAAATGCCAAAGGACTTATCCCATCTACATCCACTACATCACCATCTCTCTGAAGCAATCCAGATCTAGTAGCTAGTACTTCACGATTATCATTTTTTGACCTTAGTTCGACAAATACCCAATCCACTATGGCATCTTGGCCAGACACTGCTAAGACAGCCGTAGGATTTTTAATGCTCCTGTACTTAGTTAATAATCCTGAAGCTTTATGTGGGAAAGCATTACTAATATTAACGTATTGGGTAGCTACCATATAAGGATCTTCATGTGGGATGACATTGGTGCCGTTAAATGGATTGACCCTAAGGTTGTCTCTCATTAACGGTCTATTGTCTGTCGCTTTTTGATTACCATTATTAAGCAACGCCCCTTCTAGATAAACCCTGATACGAATGCTCATATCTTCAATAATCAAAATATGGGCTGTTGCCTTTGCACATACGCTCGGAACTTGATCATCACAAACAGTGTAAACAATATCTATTGGTCCAGTATATCCTTCATTCGGAGTAAACGACAATTCACCATTTGATAATAAATAATATGAACCTTGACTGACACTGATTGGATTACCCACACTACCCTGAGGTGTTACTACTTGGTTATTTCCTTCTGGGTCGTTATCATTTATAAGTACATCTCCAGTTAATGCAATA